>JBKJRG010000401.1:0-13807 GCA_046594805.1 Opitutaceae bacterium
AGTTCGGGCCCGACGGCCGGCTCTGGGTCCTGGAGATGCGCGGCTACATGCCGAACATCGACGGTGAGGGCGAACGCGAGCCCGTCGGTGTCATTGCCGTGCTGGATGATTCCGATGAAGACGGCCGCTACGACCATCGCAGCGAGTTCATGAGCGGGCTGGTCCTTCCGCGGGCCTTCGCCCTCGTGGGCGATGGCGTTGATTGAAGCGCTCGCGAAAAACCCGCAGGCGGCAGCGCGGGCCGGCGACACGCTGCGCTTTGCCACCAGCGCCATTCTCAAATCGGGCGAGCCGGCGCGTATCGAGCGGGTGCTGGCGCTCGCCGCCGCGAACGGCACGCCGGAATGGGCGCGCTCCGCCTTGCTCGCCGGGCTGCGCCATTTTCTGCCCCGCTCGCCCGGTGGCCGCTCCGTGCCCGGCACTCTTCCCGCGGAGCCGAAACCCCTTCTCGCGCTGGCCGCGAATCGCGGCGCCGCCGCTTCGTCCATCGCGGCCCAACTGCTCAACCAGTTGAAATGGCCGGGCAAACCCGGCGCAGCGACCGCCCTCGCGCGTCCGCTCATCTATTCGCGTTGGGTGCTGGGTGACCCGCGGCTCGTCGCGCGCATCGTGCTCACCGGAAAAATCCAGGAGAACCTGGTGATGCCACCCTGGAAGGCCGCGCTCGATGACGAAGCGATTGCCGGCGTGCTCACCGTCATCCGCCGCTCGTGGGGTCATGAAACGGATCCGGTCGCTGCAGCAACCGTCGCTGAAGCGCGCAAGGACACCGCCACGCGCGAGGAGCCGTTCAGTGACGCGGATCTCAAGGAGCTCGCGCAATCGCTCGGAGCGGCGCGAAAGTAATCGCGACGCCCAGGGTGCTGCCGAGGCACGTGAGAAGTTTTCCCGCTCGGAGGGTTTGACGGAGCGGCGGTTTCCAACCGCCAAGTGCGTTGCGGATCCCGTTTGGACGGTTGCAAACCGTCCCTCCTTTCGGAGAACCGGGCTCCTCCAAGGTTGCGTTGTTACAACACTGCGTAAATCCCGCGCTCTTTTCGCGGCGCGAGGTGCATCGATTGTTCGGGTGCGGCTGGCCCTCCGTCACCGAGTGAACCGTTGGAGGTCAACGCACTCCATCCGTCTCGAACCTCCAGCCTCTGAGCAGCCATGGCACGATCGGTTTGGAGTCCGCACGCGCCGCCACGGGGGCGCTTTTTGATTTGGAAGCCCACGCCTTGTGCGTCGTGATGGCCAGCGGTTGAGCAACCCTCCGGAAAAAAAGAGCCCTTGGGCGAAATACACCTCCGAGCGCGGCACACCGCGGCCCCCGGGAGGTGAGGCCCGTGCGCCGGAATCGACGCCAAAATCCGCGCCCCTGCCGCCGGCCCAAAACGAGGCGCCCGCGCCCGTGGCTCCACCCGTGGAGCCGGCCGCGCCGGCACCGGCGACGGGTCAGGACGATCTGGCCAGGTATTATTCGGAGCGCGCCAAGGCGCGGCCGGTGACGAGCTTCGCGCGTCCGATCGAGGTGCGTCCGCCCGTGGAGATCAAACCGCCGGCGCCAAAGAAACCGGCGGCGGAAAAGAAAGAGCGAGCCGCACCGCGGAAGCGGTTGACGGCGATCGCCGACGAGTTGGCCGCCGCCGCCGCCGCGGTGGCCGCGGCGGCGGCGAGCGAATCGGGCGTCACCACCACGCCCTTCACGGTCATGGAAAGGGTGGCGGCGGCACGCGAGCAGCGCCGGTACACGCGCGTCCGCCTGGTGAAATACGCGCTGATCGCCGCGGCGGCAGTGGTGGTGCTGCACTTCGCCGTCACGCGGGTATTTTATCGCAATCCCACCGAGGAGGCCCTCCACGTTCATGCGCAGGCGATCGCCCAGACCGTCGTGCCGTACTATTCCAGCCGGCTGCAGCCCTTCCAATTCGATTCCGCCGTGGTCACGTTGAACGAGGCCGTCGATTCGCGTCACGTGCGTTACGCCGCCGAGGTTACGCTCCGGCTGCGCGAGACTTTGTACGTGCCGGCGCACACCAACGGCACGGCGGCGTACCGGCAATTGCAGGAGAGCCTGCAATCGGCGCGGGCGCAGGAGCTCAAGTTCAAGTTGTTCGACGGCGGGGAGGCGCCCGAGCTGCCGGAGCTGCCGTTGCTCATCCAGGTTTCGCATCGGGCCGGAGACACCCTGGTGGTGCGCGTGCCCTTCGAGGCGCGTCGGAACGGCTGGGTCTGGCGCCTCGGCCCGCCCGTGCTCGTCAACCGCTCCGTCAACCGCCGGATTGAGGGCGATGCGTTGCTGCGCTTTGAGGGTTCGCCGTATTTGGTTTTTGAGAACTCCGGCACGCTGGCCGACATCCGCGCGCGCAGCCGGCTGGCCCGCACTTATGTCATCGCCGTGAGCAAGGAGGTCCAGAAACGCTCCAACGTGGAGGCGGTGGCCGACGGCGCGGTCCCGGCGCCCGCGGGCAACCCGGGCGACATCGTCGCCGTCGCTCCCGGGGAGCCGGCCCTGCCCGCCGCGGCGACCCAGGTCGCCGTCGATCCCAATGCTCCGCCCCCCGTCTTCGATCCGAATGCTCCTGCGATCGTGGTGCCGGGACTCTCCGCGCCCTTCGATCCTAACGCCCCGGCCGTTACCCTGCCAGGCTCCGCCCACGCTGCTCCGGCTCCGTCGCCCTCCGACGGCTTGACCATCACGGTGCCCGGATTGGTGGAGGTCCGCCGGCCAAATCCGCCGCCCGCTCCCGCGAACGAGAGCGCCGCGCCCAAGCGCTAGGTCTCGCAACCCACGCTGACCGGACGCTCGCCGCCTTTTTCATTCTGAGCTGTTTTGGGAAGGCCAGGGTGGGGATGGGGCGCCGTTGCCCGTCTGCCTTCGGCTTTCAATTTTCTCCCTCACCACTCGTCGCTCCGAAACGGCACCGCGGGGAGGCCCGCCCCGTTGTAGAGATTCGCTTCCGGCGCATTCTTCCAGGCGTAACGCACCGCCACCGGCTGCGGCACGAGGGCCGAACGCACCAGCAGCGTGTCCCGCTCAATCCGGCCGTCCGCCGGGCGAAACACGCGGTCGGCGCCGGCGAGCTCGACGGACTGCAGGGGCTTTTCGTGGGCGATCAATCCGCCCTCGGCGTGCGTGAAGCGCACGCGCATTCCAGCACCCTCGCGCACTGCTTCGCTGAAGATCGGCCCGGTGTCATCGCCGATGATGTCGTAGATCCGATTGCGCGCGAGCAGCGCGAGCCGTCTTCCCACCGCCTGCTTGTTCGTCGGATGGATGTCGTCCGGGTTCCCGATGTCGATCGCCAGCGCCTGGCCCGTCGCGGGCAGCGCGAGCGTCCGGGTCTGGGCCTCGCGCAGGAACGCGTAGGACGTGCCCGACGGATCGTCCGGCACCTTGAAGTTGGCCAGGCTCACCCAATAAAACGGAAAGTCACCCTGCCCGAAATGCTCGCGCCAGGCGGTGATCATCGCGCTGAACATTGCGTGGTACTCCCCGGCCCGCTCGGCGTTGCTCTCGCCCTGGTACCAAAGCATCCCCCGGAGCGCATAGGGTCGCAGCGGGTGGATCATGCCGTTGAACAATCCGGTCGGGGTCCACGGGTCGCCCGGCCCGCGGGGGGCGCGACGCCGGGGATTCTTGGCGAGCCAGTCACGGTGCGGCGCGTTACCTTTCGCTTTCGCGGCGGCTTCCGCGCGGGTCCATTCGGCCAGCCACGGATCGTACGCGGCCTTCGCCGCGGGATACTCCGCGATACTTTGGCGCCACCGTTCGTGCACCACCGCAAAGCCCGGGTTGCTGGCGAGCGCGGCCGGGCTCAGCCACGCCTCCACCGGCGTGCCGCCCGACGAGCTGTTGATCAGCCCGATTGGCACATCGAGTTTCTGATGGAGGTCGCGGGCGAAAAAATATCCGACGGCGGTGAACGCGCCCACGGTCTGGGGCGTCGCGCTTTGCCAGCCGCTGGTTTTCGCCGTGTCCGCGGGTTTTTCCGCGACAGCCCGCTCAACCTTGACGTGGCGTAGCAGCGGAAAGTTGGCCGCCGCCATCTCCCGTGGCGCATCGGCCGAGCGGCTGACCGGCCATTCCATGTTCGATTGCCCGGAGCACAACCACACCTCGCCCACCACGACATCGCGCAACACGAGGGTGTTTTTCCCCGCCAGGGTGAGGTCGGTCCCCTGCGCTGTCGCGGGCAGCGCGTCGAGCAACACCATCCAGCGGCCATCGGCACCCGCCGTAGCGCCGCGCGTTTGCCCCGCAAAAGTCACCGTCACCTTTTCGCCTGGATCCGCGCGGCCCCAAATCGGGACCGGCTTGTCCCGCTGCAGCACCGCATGATCGGAAAAGAGCGGCGCCGGCACGATGTCCGCGCGCACTCCGCTGACGAAGGCGATCGCCAGCCCCACCAGCCCGGTCAAACGGAAAAACGAACGCATGCCGGAGAGGATCATGCGCCCGCGGATTCTGGCAAGCGCCGGGCTGTTCGAAGGCGGAAGCGGTGCGATCTTGGTGCCGCTGGATTGGGGTGGGCCGGATTGGGGTGGAGCCGGGGCGCCCTCGCCCCGGTCCGGCGATCGGCGGCGAGGACGAGCGAGTGCAATGCCCGCCAAAAACAGCGTGGGAATTGAAAGCCGAATGCGGACGGGGCGAGGGCGCCCCATCCCCATCCCCATCCCCATCCTACCATTCACAAGACAACCCCAACTATTTCTTCAGCACCTTGTCCGCGAAATCCATGTACCGCGCCCAGTCGTACGCGGTGATGTCATGGCCGCCAGTGCGGTTGTGGTAGGCGATCGCATCACCGAAGAGCGGTTGGTCCACGGCAGGCCAGTCCGCATTGCCGAGGCCGTTGCGGCCGAACAGGGCGTACACCGGGCCGGCGTGTTTCGCCGCCAGGAATTCCCCGCGCGGGTCGGCCCACGTGTCCTCCACCGCGCTGGCAACGTGCACCGCCCGCGGGGCGATCAGCGCAATCAATTCGTGCTGATCGACCGGCAGCGCGTCCTCGCGAGCATTGTAGTTGCGAAAATTGCGCGAGAACCAGTACGGAAAACCCTGGTTAATCCGCTCCACCGTCTCGCCAAAATTGCGCTTGTTGAGTGCCGCGCCACCGCAGCCGGAATTGTTCGAGATGACATAGGCAAACCGCTCGTCCTGCGCGCCGGCCCAGAGCGCGGCCTTGCCCAGGCGCGAGTGGCCGTGCACCGCAACGCGTTTTCCGTCAATCTCCGGATCGCTTGCGAGGCAATCCAGCGCTCGGCTGAGCCCCCACGCCCAAATCCCGATCGCGCCCCATTCGTCGGGCTTGCGCTCGTTGACGGACGCCGTGTTGAACAGGGCGCCCACATCGCGCGTGAGGCCTTCATTGCGGTCCTCGCTCAGGTCGCCGTAGTAGAGGGTCGCAGTCGCGTATCCCCGGGCGACGACGCTCTCGACGTTCCAGCGTGAGGCGTGCGAGCCGCGCGTGCCCTCGGTGGCGCGGTTCTTCACCGTTTTTTGGGGAGCGCTGTCGCGCATCCACGCAGTCGACTGCGCGATGCCCGGATCGGCGTTCACGCTGGCGTTGCCGTAATAGTTCAGCCCGAGAAAAGCGGGCCAGGGCGCGTGGGCGCCGGCGTCGCCGGGCGGCTGGTACACGAGCAGGTGCATCCTCGGACCGTCCTTGTTCGCGCTGAACCAGACGGTGATCTCCTTGCGCACCGCTTTGCCACCGAGGGCGGCGCGATCGACCGCGGTGACTTCCCAGTGCATGCCCGGTGGCCGGCCGGACGGCGTGCGGCCGTAGATTTCGCGGGCAAATATTTCCAGCAACTCGGCGCGGCGCTTCGTCCGCCATGCCGCCGCATCGCGGACGGGCGTGCCATCATTGAAGATCAGTGGATCCGGCAGCGTGTAGGGCAGGACCTTGCTCTCGTCGGAATTGAAGCCGGGCCGATCGGCGGCGACGACCGGCACGGATGAAGAAAAAGCGCAGGCGAGGAGGAAACGAAAAGGGCGGGGCATCCGGCAATTCTGGGGCGACCCGCGTCGCGCGCAAGCCGACGTAGCGGAAGGCGTGAGCATTTCGTCGGAGGCCGGTAGTCTGTAACGTGCCTTGCTCTAAAACATCGACACTGCGCGCCACCGTGCAAAGGGATTAGCGGGAATGGAGCTCACACGCGAAAGCCCACGCGCGCGCTGGTTGATCCTGTCGGTGACCGCCGGGATGGTCGCCGTCATCGTCGTGCTTCACACCCTGGCGATGCGGGACTATGTCGGCCTGCTGGATGGCCTGGGACGCCGCGGCGCAACCGGGCTCGTCACTCAGCTCCAGCGGCCGATTCCAACGCCATTCGCCATTTCCCGTACGACCGCGGCGCGGGCGCCGCGGCCCCAGGGACCGGTTTCCCGGCTCCACTGACAGATACCCGTAGATTGGGGATGCGAGGTCCTCGCCGCGTTCGTATCGGTGCGCCCACCTTCGATTCATGCCGAGGCACCGACATCTGCCGCATCTTCTCCCTTTCGCGAGCCAGCCGATTGTTTTCATCACCGTGGTCACGGCCGGACGACGCCCACTGCAGCGCTCACCTGCGCTCGACGGGTGGTCCGTGGGAGATTTCGTGCTGATGCCAGACCACGTCCACTTGTTTACCCGGGCCGCGCCCGAGGCGAAGGACCTGGCGCGGTGGATGGAGTGCTGGAAGTCGCTTGGCGCCCGGCAGCTCAAGCTTCGACTCGGTATCACACCGCCGCTGTGGGAGACGGATTACTTCGATCGCTTCCTGCGGTCATCGGACAACTACCGTGAGAAATGGGACTATGTGGCGATGAATCCCGTGCGCGCGGGGCTTTGCTCGCGTGCAGAAGATTGGCGGTGGAAAGGTCGGCGGGTGGATTTGTGGTTTTGAATGGAATTTCCTCAGCGGCCCTGCTTTCGAATCCACTTGGTCTGTCTCGGAGATTGAGCTGGGGAAGGGGCGATGTGGTTTGATTGTGTTGAGCTGGGGATGGGGCGCCCTCGCCCCGTCGGCATGAGGCTTTCAATTACTCCTGCATTTCCCGAAATTCATTTCGAACTACATTCCTCTGCAATGACCGCACGACCGCGGAGGGGGCGCCGCGGCCCCATCAGCGGACGGATTCCAGACTCACCGGCGGTTCGCAGCGAAGCTAGGCGCTCCCCGAATCCAGCTCGGGGGCCGGCGCAGGCAACTCTGCCCGGCCCGCGGCCGGCTCCCGCCGCAGAAACGCGTGCAATGCCGCCGCCTTCTTGCCGCCGAATCCCGGCACCTCGGAAATCTCCGCCGCGCTCGCCGCGCGCAGCCGATCGATGCTCCCGAAGTGATCCATCAGCGCGAGGCGGCGCACCGGGCCGAGCCCGGCAAAATCGTCGAGCACGCTCTCGCGGATTTTCTTCGAGCGCAGGTTCGCATTATAGGTGTTCGCGAAACGGTGCGCCTCGTCGCGGAGCCGCTGGAGCACGTTCAGCCCGGGATGGTTCAACGGCAGGTTCAGCGGCGGCCGCTCGTCCGGAAAAATGATGGTCTCGTGCTGCTTCGCCAGGCCGATCAGCGGCGGCGGCGCCAGATCGAGCGCGATGAACGCCTTCAAGGCCGCGCCAATCTGGCCGCGGCCGCCGTCGATCACCACGAGGTCGGGCAGCGGTTTTTTCTCCGCGGCCAGCCGGCGGTAGCGGCGGCCGACCACTTCCTCCATGGCGCGGAAATCGTCGTTGCCGATGAAGCTCTTGATCTGGAAACGGCGGTAATTGTTTTTGTCCGGACGGCCATCGGCGAAATGCACCATCGAAGCCACGACGAACGTCCCGGAAATGTGCGAGATGTCGAAGCACTCCATCGTGCGCGGCAGCCCCGGGAGTTGCAGGGCCCGTTGCAGCGCCTCCAGTGCGTCGGGCGCATCTTCGCGCGGCGTCGGATCCGCGCGCTCGAACCGGCGCGTCTTGCGCAGGGTCTGCTCCAGCGCGAACACCACGTCGCGCAGCTCGGCCGCTTTCTCGAATTCCTGCCGCGCGGCCGCGGCCGTCATCTCCACGCGCAGCGTCTCGAGCCATTCGCGCGACTTGCCTTCGAGGAACGTGCAGGCGTCGTCCACCCGCCGACGGTAAGACTCCGCACTCACCGTGTTTTCCGTGCCGTAGATTTCCTCGCGCACATCGTCGTAGAGCCGCCACTGGCCGTCGGGCAGCCGGTGCGGCGAGCTGTCGCCCAGCAGGATGCCGAACTGCCGCCGCATCTGCGCGAGCGTCTTGCGCAGCAGCCCGCTGTGCGCGAACGGACCGAAATAACGCGAGCGATCGTCCTTGCGCAGGCGCGTGAGCCGGAACCGCGGCAGCTCCTCGTGCAGGTCGACGCGCACGAGCAGGAAGCGCTTGTCGTCGGTGAAGTCCGTGTTGTAACGCGGCCGCCACTGCTTGATCAGTTTCCCCTCCAGCAACAGCGCCTCGGGCTCCGACTTCACCTCGATCGTGTCGACATCCGCGATCAGCTCGAGCAACGCGCGGATTTTCGGCTGATCGATCGTCGCGGCGCGGCCGCGCTGGAAATAAGACGACACCCGCTTCTTCAGGCTGCGCGCCTTGCCCACATAAATAATCCGCCCGAGCCGATCCTTCATCAGGTAAACGCCCGGCTTGTCCGGCAGCTTCCGGACTTTTTCCTTCAAGGTCTCGGGTTGGTTTTCGTTCACGCGGGAAAGGGACCAAAGGACCAAAAGACCATGGGACGAAGGGACCAAGGTGCCCGGAGAATGCGGTTGGGCCGCGCCGAGGCTGCGGTCCTTCGGTCTTTTGGTCCTTTGGTCCCTTGGTCTCTGCGCGCCTGTGCGCGCCTTCCGCCAAAGATCATCGCTGGCATTTTGGCAGAATCCGCCTACTTTCCTTTTCAGCAAGTATGGTTTCAGCGCCCAACGCCGAGGACGACCCGCCGCGTCCCTCACCGAAAAAAATTCGTTTCGAGCTGCTGACGCTCGGCGACGAGCTGCTGCTGGGCCTGACCGCCAACGGCCATCTTACCTTCATCGGTGCGCAACTCGGCCGGCGGGGCGCGCTCCTGCAGCGCAACGTGACCATCACCGACGAGGCCGACGCGATCGCGGAGCAGTTTCGCGAGAGCTGGGCTCGGGCGGACATTGTGATCACGACGGGTGGGCTCGGCCCGACTTGCGACGATCGCACGCGCGAGGTTGTGGCCGAGGTTCTCCAGCAGAAGCTCGTCTTCAATCCAATCGTGGAGCGCGCGATTACGGAGCGTTTCGCGCGGTTTGGCCGGAAGATGACGTCGAACAACCTGAAGCAGGCCTATGTTTTCGAGCGCGGCGAAGTGCTCCCCAACGCGAATGGCACCGCGCCCGGCCTTTGGGTGCAGCAGGACGGGAAGGTGCTCATCATGCTGCCGGGCCCGCCGAACGAATTGCAGCCGATGTTCAACGAGCAGGTTGTGCCGAAGCTGGCCGCGCTCGGGCTGCTGGCGGAGCGCGAGGCCTACGTGCAGATTCGCACGGCGAGCGTCGGCGAGTCGGTGCTGGAGACGAAGCTCCAGCCAATTTTCGATCGGGCCGGCAGGGGGCTGAGCGTGGCGTTTTGCGCGCACCAAGGCGCGGTCGACTGTCGCGTGAGCGCACCCGACGGCAGCCTGACGCCGGGGCGACTCGAGGCGATCGCCGGCGAATGCGCGGTGCTGCTCGGGGATGATTTCGTGTGCTACGGGCATGACTCGCTCGCGCGCGTGTGCGCGGACCTGTTGCGCGCGCAGGAAAAGCGCATTGCGGTGGTCGAGACGGCCACGGGCGGTTTGCTGGCGCATGCGTTCACCGAGACGTGCGGCGCGTGCAAGTTTTTCGCGGGCGGGGTGGTGTGCTGCTCGAACGACGCGAAGATGCAGCTCCTCGATGTGCCGGAGTGCCTGCTGCTCCAGCACGGCGCGGTGAGCGACGAGGCGGCCGTGGCGATGGCGACAGGCGCGGCCGAAACGCTCAGCGCCGACTACGCGATCGCCGTGACGGGTTTCGCCGGCGCCGCCGAAACGGGCGCCACCGCGTCGGGCAACCCGGTGGGCACGATATTCATCGCGCTGTTTTCGCCCGCGGGCGTTTGGTCGAAGAAACTCAATTACCCGGGCCCGCGCTCGACGGTGAAGATCCGCGCCGTCAACGCCGCCCTCGACTGGCTCCGCCGCGAGCTGCTGCGCGCCCAGCGTGGGCAGGCGATGCCGGTCCGTCGGGTCGGCGCGATGCAGTAAGCCGCGCCGCGCGGCTTACGGTTTTGAGTTTTGGGTTGTGGGTCTTGGGTTGGAGGGCGTGCCGGCTCGGAGTAGCGCAGGCGTCCCGCCTGCCTTGCCTCAGTTGTAGGCCGCCGAGCTGGCTCATTACGAAATCAATTCCGCTCCTCCGGCAGTGGCTGCGGCTTCCAGCCGCAGATCCCGCTCACCTTCCATTTCATCTGTGGCTGTCCCTCGGCCGGCTCGGGACGCTGAGCCAGTCGAACGCGGAAGCCGCCGCCACTTGCCGGCAGGATACCGGCGCTACGTGGCGGGAGGGACGTGGCGTTTGAGCTCCTGCACCACGGCGTCCAATGACGAGATGCCCAGGACGAGCAGGAAAAACCCACTGACCTTGCTCGCGCGCAGCATGAACCGGCTCTGTACCACGACGGCATGGTTTAGTTCGCTCCCGGTCATGACGGAACCAAAGAGTTGGAAAACATCCTCCATCTGCAGTCGCGGCACGGCGAACGATACCTTCACCCGGAGCATGTTGCCAAAAACCCCGAGGCAGGCATTGAGCAGGATGTTGCCCACCTCGGTGATGGTGTCCTGTCGCGCGCGGTTGAAGTCCTGCGAACCCTCGGTGCCATCCACCAGCTCCGCCAGCAACATCGCAGCGTGCCGGTCCAGGATCAACATGGCGTTGCCCCCGATGGGGCCGTCGAAAACCTGGTTCACCGCCACGACGTCGGGGCCGACGTTCTGGCGCAGCCGCGTGGCCACTTCCTCGATGGGAAGGAAGGTCAGCTGCGCCGCGTCGAGCGACACCCGCTCGTTGGTCATGGTCGAGAGCGCACCCCCGGCCCGATCGTAACCGATGGTCATCAATTCCAGGAGCGCCCCCTCGAGGGTCGCCGGGAGTTTGGTGGCGCATTGATTCAACACGCGATCAATCGTGCAGCTGAGCGCGAGCGAGGTGATGGGCTTGGAGATAAAGGCGACCGCTCCGGCGGCCCGCACTGCCTGCTGGGTCGTCGCATGGAGGTCGGCGCTCACCACGACGATTTTCAGTCCGGGACACAGCCGCTGCAGCTCCCCCAGGGTCTCGATGCCATTCATGCCCGCCATCACCAGGTCGAGCAAAACCAGGTCTGGCGCGCCGCGCCGGCACTGCTCGAGCGCTGCGAAACCGCTGGCGGCTTCGCTCACCTCGAAGCCCAAATCCTCCATCAGGGCCCGCGTGTGCCGGCGCGCGAACGCCGAATCGTCCACCAGCAAGGCCTTGCGCTTGACGTGAGGTTCCGGGTTCCCCCCATTTTTCATGGTGTCTGCTGGCCCGGCCACAATGGCCGCGAGTTGGTCCAGGGGCGGTTTCACCGCGGAGGCTGCGCCCGGTGGCGTGGGGAATTGGACCATTGGTCCAGTCCATCGCATTCGGCGCAACGCCGCAAAGCGTTTCGTCATGGGAGAATCTCCCAGAACCCCCCCGAAATGCCCCGTTTCACAGCCCTCCGCCGGCCGCGCGCGGAATCGACACGCCGCCCCAACCGGTGAAGGCTTCGGAAGCGTCCGGGTCCGCTGCTTTGCCGCTCGTAGTTCCGCCTTCAGGCGGAATCCGGTAATCTTTCGCCTGAAGGCGGAACTACGAACGCAGACGTGGTTGTGGTTATCGCGTGAGCCTCCCCGGGATGAAGCGGGTTGACCTCAACCGGCTTTCTGGGCGAACGCGTGAGGGACGGGCTCCCGAAGCCGGGTTACCCCCAACCCGCTTTACTCCAAACTCCAAACTCTGTCTGTCCTATCCGCTCTTCTCCCATGCTTTCGACCGTTCGAGCGCGCGATCCCATTCTCCGCGCAGCGCAGTCATCTCGGCCGGGGGGCGCGCGGGCTTGAAGGTCGTGTCCACCGCCCAGTTGCGGGTGATGTCGTCACGGCTTTCCCAATAGCCCACCGCCAGGCCCGCGAGGTAGGCCGCGCCCATCGCGGTCGTCTCCACGCTCTTCGGCCGGACCACGGGAGTGCCCAGCAGGTCGGCTTGGAACTGCATCAAGGGCTGGCTGCGCGAGGCGCCGCCGTCGACCCGCAGCTCCTTCAGCCCGAGGCCGCTGTCCTTTTCCATGCACGAAATCAAATCGGCCGATTGAAACGCGATGGCTTCAATCACCGCGCGGCAGAAATGCGCGCGATTCGTGCCGCGGGTGATCCCCAACGCCGCGCCGCGCGCATACGGATCCCAGTGCGGCGCGCCCAGTCCGGCAAAGGCCGGCACGATGAAGAGCCCATTGGCGTTCGGCACCGATGAGGCGAGTTCGTCGAGCTCAACGGCCGAGCGCACCAGCTGCAATTCGTCGCGCAGCCACTGTACCGCTGCGCCCGCGATGAAGACCGAGCCCTCGAGCGCGTACTCGGTTTTGCCGCCCACCCGCCACGCGATCGTCGTCAGGAGATTGTTGCGCGATGGGACGGCCTTCTCGCCGGTGTTCATCAGGAGAAAGCAACCCGTGCCGTAGGTGTTCTTGGCCATGCCCGGTTTGAAACACGCCTGCCCGAACAGCGCAGCCTGCTGGTCGCCCGCGATGCCGGCGATGGGCGCGCCCGCGGGATAAAGATTGGCGCTCACTTCGCCGTACACTTCCGACGACGACCGCACCTCGGGGAGCATCGCGCGGGGAATGTCCAGCAGCTTGAGCATGTCGTTGTCCCAATCGCCCGTCCGGATATTATACAGCAACGTGCGCGAGGCGTTGGTCGCATCGGTCACGTGCTTCCGGCCGGACGTCAGTTGCCAGAGCAGCCACGTGTCGACCGTGCCAAACGCCAGCTTCCCCGCCTCGGCGCGCGCGCGGGCGCCGCTTACATTCTCGAGGATCCAACGGAGCTTGGTGCCGGAGAAATACGGATCGAGCCGCAGCCCGGTTTTTTCCGAGACGGACGCCTCGGCGCCGTCGCGCTTCAACTTCGCGCAATAGTCCGCCGTGCGCCGATCCTGCCAGACGATCGCATTGTACACCGGCTGGCCGGTGGCGCGATCCCACACCAGCGTGGTTTCGCGCTGGTTCGTCACGCCCACCGCCGCAATCGCATCGGTGCCAAGATTGGCCTTGGACAGCGCCGCGCTCGCGGTGGCGTTCTGGCTCGACCAGATTGCCATCGGATCGTGTTCAACCCAGCCGGGCTGGGGATAGATTTGCGGGAATTCCTGCTGGGCCGAGGCCACGACCTCGCCGGCGCGGCCGAAGACGATGGCGCGCGAACTGGTGGTGCCTTGATCCAGGGCGAGGACGTAGCGTGGTTTGCTCATAGGTTCATGGCCTTGAAAAGTTGCGCGCCGGCGATCCCGCCGAGGATGGGGGCGAGTACCGGGACCCAGGCGTATTCCCAGTCGGAGCCGCCCTTGCCCGCAATGGGCAGGAGCGCGTGCGCGAGGCGCGGCCCGAGATCGCGCGCCGGATTGATCGCATAGCCGGTCGGCCCGCCGAGCGACAGTCCCAACCCAAACACGAGCAGGCCGACCAGCGCCGGCCCAAACCAGAGGCTGACCGCCGCCGCCCAGGACGCCTGCTCGGTGGGCGCGCCGGCCACCACGCGGCCAAACGCGAGGACGCCGAACAGCAACACG
>JBKJRG010000412.1:0-3214 GCA_046594805.1 Opitutaceae bacterium
CTTCGCTTTCACAGCCGGGGCGGCTTTTCCTTTAGCCACAGATTTTGTGCCCTCAACGGATGCCGCTTTCGCGACGGGTGCCCCCGTCTTCTTTGGGGAAGCCGGCACCGGCTTCACCTTGCCGGGCACGCCTTTTTTTTCCGGCCCAGCCTGTTCGACCGCGGGAGCGGTTTCCGGCTTTTTGGGAGCGCCATAAGCGGAGGTAGAGATCAATACGGCCGCCGCTGCAGCGACGACGGTTCCCCGCTGGTGAGTATGCGTTAGCTTCATTTCAGTGGAGAGGGAGGGGTTGCGCCGCCGCCCTGGACGCGGGTGATGGCTATCACTGCTGATGCTGCATCAGGCAGCACGTGGCGGCGAGCGGATTTTTCGACTTAAAATCCGGTGCGGCGGCACTCTTCCAGCATGCACCCGGCCGCTTGACAAGCCGCGATCGCGGCGGCGCTCCGGAGGGACTTCCGCGCCATGGTGCCGCCATGACCGTGTTCCGCGTTCTCCCCGTTCTCGTCACGATGCTCTGCGCACTGAGCCCGGCGGCTGAGAAGCCAAACATCGTGATTCTCATCGCCGACGATGCCGGCTGGGGCGACTGCAGTTTCAACGGCAATACGAACCTCAGCACGCCCCATCTCGACTCCATCGCCCGGGATGGCGCGGTGCTGGAGCATTTTTACGTCTGCTCAGTGTGTGCGCCGACCCGTGCGGAACTGCTCACCGGACGCTGGCATCCGCGGACCGGCGTGCGCGGCGTTTCCACGGGCGAGGAACGGATGAACACGGATGAGAAGACGCTCGCCGATGCCTTTAAGGCGGCAGGCTATGCGACTGGTGCTTTCGGCAAATGGCACAACGGCAGCCAGTGGCCCTACCATCCCAACGCGCGCGGCTTCGACGAATACTACGGCTTCACCTCCGGGCACTGGGCGGAATATTTCGACGCGCTACTCGAGCACAACGGCCAGCCGGTGCGTGGCCGCGGCTACGTGGCGGACGATTTCACCGATCACGCGATCGCGTTCATCGAGCAGAACCGGGCAAAACCCTTTTTCTGCTATGTCCCGTTCAACACGCCCCACTCGCCCTTCTGTGTGCCCGACGAGTATTGGAATCGTTTCAAGGACAAGCCGATTGGCCTGCGCGGACCGGAGGGCGACCGTGAGAATCTTGCGATCACCCGCTGCGTGCTGGCGATGACGGAAAATCTCGACTGGAACGTCGGCCGGGTGCTGCGCCGGCTCGATGAACTGAAGCTGAGCGAGAACACGATCGTGATTTATTTCTCCGACAACGGGCCGGCGGCGTTTACGTGGAACGCGGGCGTGAAAGGCAAGAAGGGTTCGGTCGACGAAGGCGGCGTGCGCGTGCCGTTTTTCATCCGCTGGCCAGGCCATATCGCGCCGGGCACGAAAATCCCGCAAATCGCGGGCGCGATCGATTTGCTGCCCACACTCTCGCGGCTGACCGGGGTGACCCGGGTCGGCACGAAGCCGCTTGATGGCCGGGACCTATCCCCGTTGTTGCTCGGCCAGGCCCGCGACTGGTCCGACCGGATGATTTTCTCGCACCACAACGGGCAGGTTAGCGTCCGCACGCAGCGCCATCGGCTCGACAGTCGCGGCGCCCTTTTCGACCTCCAGGCGGATCCCATCCAGAGTACCGAGATTCAGGATCCCGCGGTCACGGCCACGCTGACGAAAGCCGTGGCCGCGTGGCGGACCGATGTTTTTGGCGCGGCGGCGGCAATCACGCCGACGATCGCCAGCGACGCGGCGGCGAAAAATCCCGGCAAGAAAAGCAAGGCGGGCGCCCGCGCGAACGTGCCGGCGGACGACCGCCCGTTTTCGGTCGGTTACGCCGAGATGCCCCGCGCTTCACTGCCCGCGCGTGACGGCGTGCCGCATGGCGGCGTGGAGCGCAGCGCCAACGCCCCGAACAGTTCCTTCTTCACGCACTGGACGAGCCGGGACGATCGCATCACGTGGGACATCGATGTCCACCAGGCGGGTAATTACAAAATCGAGGTGCACTACACCTGCCCCACCGGCGAAATCGGATCGTTGGTGGAGGCCAGTTTCAAGAACGCGAAAGCGACCGCCAAGGTGACGGAGCCATGGGATCCGCCTTTTCGTGATCAAAACGATCGCGTGACGCGCACCCAATCAGAGATGAAGGAATTCCGTCCTCTCTCCTTCGGCCGCGTCAAGCTCGAGGCGGGTCGCGGGCTGCTGACGCTGCGCGCGCTCGAAATACCCGGGAAGCAGGTCATGGACGTGCGGATGGTGACGGTCACGCTGGAAAAGTAGCGCCGGCTTTCAACCGGCTCGGGGAGTTGGGAGTGGCTCTCCGAGCCGCCTTGGGCAGCCGCTACGAAGCCCTTATTTTTCGGTCATCACGTATTCCCCATCCCAATTGGCCGCGGGCGGCGCCACGAGAAACTGCCGCGCAAGGCCGGAAAAAACCTGGGACGGGTTCGTCTTTACGCCGGGCGTCGTGCCGGGCTGGTTGGGTTCGAGTTCCGCGCTCCGGGTGAAACCCTCGAGCGCGCCCTGCCAGTCCCGCGCGTAATATTTCGCCAGCGCAGCTTCGAAGCGCGCGATGCATTCGCGGGCCGAGTCGGGCACGTTTTCCTTCAGGCCCACGATCTCGAAGATGGGCACCGGCAGCGATCGCCCCATGACCACGATGCGGCCGAGCGGACGAAACACCACGCGGTCACCGCCGTGCTGGGTGCATTCGTTTTTCGTGGCTTCGCTGCACATCGAATAGGCGCCCCAGCTCTTCGCGCCGGATTCCATGCGCGCGGCCAGGTTCACATTATCGCCCATCATCGTGTAACTGAAGCGCGAGCGGCTACCCATGTTGCCGATAATGCAGGGCCCGCTGTTCAGCCCGATGCGCGACTGCATTTTCCAGACAATGTCCGGCCATTTGTCGCCCTCCGCCTGCCACTTCGTCCGCAATTGCGCGATGCCCGCATGCACGCGCTGCGACGCCACGCACGCCCGATAGGCATGATCGGGCAGCGCGACGGGTGCGCCGAAGATGGTGACCACTGCGTCCCCGATGTACTTGTCGAGCGTGCCGCCCTCCTCCTGCACGATGTCGGTGCAGACCGTGAGGTATTCGTTCATCAGGGTGACGAGCCGGTCGGGTGGAATGATTTCCGAAAAAGTGGAGAAACCCTGGATGTCGCTGAAATACGCGGTGATCACCG
>JBKJRG010000428.1:0-3730 GCA_046594805.1 Opitutaceae bacterium
TCTGGTTGCGCAGTGACGCGAGCCATGCCTCCACGCGCTGGCCGCGTTCCGCCCCGAGCGCGGATTTGTCCAGGGTGGCGGCCATGTGCCCGGCGTAGGCGTTGACCGCCGCTTCGAACTCGGGCCCGGGCGTGACGTGCATCACCTCATTTACGTCCCACTGCGGCGCGCCGGCGCCGGTGTACTTCGTGGCGATGCGATACTTCATCAGCGCCGTCTCCCACTTATTGGCGAGGATGGTGGGCCACATCAGCCACAGCCGTTGCTGAGGGTCGATGAACATGGCGCAGTTCGTGTCGGGATAACCCGGCGTGTCGGCGAGAGTGAAACGCGGGCTCCAGGTTTTCGCACCTTTCCGCAGGCGCGCGCCTTCGATCCTCACGTCATCGGCCGTGCGTTCGCCCGAGCCATGGAACCAACAGACGATCAGGTCGCCGTTCGGGGCCTCGACGATGCACGAGCCGTGGTTGTGCCAGTGCTCGAGCGGGAAGATCAGTTCGCTGGTGTGGAAAGGCGCCTCGGCCGCGGGTGCGGTGGAGCGCAGCGCGCAGATCAACACGGGCAAAGCAACGGAACGGAGGAGCTGGGGCAGCGTGGTCATCGGTTAGGGCGTGTGGCCGAACAATTCCTCCATCAGGCAGTAGCCACGAGCGTGAGCGAGTGGACGGGCGGAAATTCCACTACAAAGTTCCTGGTGGGACCATATCACCCGGACCGCTCGCGCGTCACTTATGGTCCTTGTGCGCGTCGAACTCTTTCGTCCCCCCGGCGGATTTCGGCGGGTTGATCATGATATGCGCGCGATGCGTGCCCGGGTTCATGATCCAGGGCGCGCCATCTGCGATTGGCGTCAGGGGAATGCCGGTCGATTCCGCCGTGGCATAGGGAATGTAGATCACATAGCGGGTGTAGAGCTCGGTGATTTCGCCGGTGGCCTCGTTCACCTTGCCGGTCGTCACGTTGAGGATGCTCTTGTCAGGCATCCGCAGCTTGCCGCCCTTCACCTCTTCCTCGCGGATCTTGAGAATCTCCTCGGGTTTCTTCCCCTGCAGCGCCAGGGCCCGGCCGCGGGCCATGAAGGGCTCGAGGTCCTGGTGATAGCAGGCAACGCTGAAACCCTTCTGCTTGGGGTTGTCCGCGAGGCAAATGACGTGATTCGAGCCTTTGCGCAACGTCACGACTGCGCCGCTTTGGTCGTAGCCCAGGATAGTGGCGGCTTCGCGGTCTGCCTTGGGCGCCGCGAGCACGGCGGATTTGATCTGCCACTCCGGCGAGGAAAGATCGGCGGCGGCAGCGCCCGAGGCGAGTAAAGCGAGGCAGAGAAAAGCGATCCGAGGATTCATGGGTGACGATGGGTTTTTGAGCGCGACAACTGGGGTCAGCGAGATGATCGCGACGCGTGGAGGGTATTCGAACCAGGTCCCGCAGCGTGACGCCGGTCCGGGCGACTGCAAGCCGGGTTGAGGGCCCGGGGTCCGGAGATGAGCGTGTGGTTGCCGGTGCGGTGAAGAGACCCACCTCCTCTTCCAAGGTCCGTCATCTTGGGCGAAGGCGAAGGATCGCTGACCTACGTCAGGATCGCCTTCACCACTTCCCCGTGCACATCGGTCAGCCGGTATTGCCGGCCCTGGAAGCGGTAGGTCAGCCGCGTGTGATCGATGCCGAGGCAATGCAGGATGGTCGCCTGCAGGTCGTGCACATGCACGGGGTTCTCGGCGACGTTGAATCCAAAATCGTCGGACGCGCCATGGGCCATGCCGCCCTTCACGCCGCCGCCGGCCATCCACAGCGAGAATGCCTTGCCGTGGTGATCGCGGCCGTACTTTTCCTTGGACGCCTGGCCTTGCGCGTAAGGCGTACGACCGAACTCCCCGCCCCAGATGACGAGCGTGTCGTCGAGCAATCCGCGCTGCTTGAGATCGCGGATGAGCGCCGCGCTGGGTTGATCGGTGTCCTGCGCCATGCTCGGCAGCCGGTCCTGGAGACTGCCATGATGATCCCAGTCGCGATGATAGAGCTGGATGAAGCGCACACCGCGCTCCGCGAGCCGGCGCGCGAGCAGGCAGTTGCGGGCGAAGGAGCCCGGTTCGTTCACATCGGGCCCATAACTTTCGAGCGTCGGCGCAGTTTCTCCCGAAAGATCCATCAAGTCCGGCACGCTCCGTTGCATCCGGTACGCCATTTCGCCCTGGATGATCCGCGTTTCGATCTCGGGATCGCCGACCACGACGTGCTGCTGGCGGTTCAACTCGGCGATGCCGTCAAGCATCAGTCGGCGTCTTTCCCGCGAGATGCCCGGCGTGTCGTTCAGATAAAGCACCGGCTCGCCCGCGCTGCGGAATTGCACGCCCTGGTGTTTGCTCGCGAGGAAGCCGCTGCCCCACAGTCGCGCGAGGAGGCCCTGGCCGGAATTCTTCTTGTTGACCGACACCAGCACGACGAAGGACGGGAGGTTTTCGTTGAGCTGACCGAGCCCGTAGTCGGTCCAGGCGCCCATGCTCGGCCGGCCCGGTTGCTGGCTGCCCGACTGGAAAAACGTGATGGCCGGATCGTGGTTGATCGCCTCGGTGTGCATCGAGCGGATGACACAGAGGTCGTCCGCGATCGCGCGGGTGTGCGGCAGCAGATCGCTGATCAACGTGCCGCTTTTGCCGCCCGGCTGAAAGGCCCACTTGCTGGGTTGCACCGCGAGCCGGGCCTGCGAGGCGACCATGCCGGTAATCCGCTGGCCGCGCCGGATCGAGTCGGGCAAATCCTCGTTGAAGCGCGCGCGGAGGATCGGCTTGTCGTCGAAGAGATCGAGATGGGACGGCCCGCCGGATTGGAAGAGGCAGATGACGCGTTTCGCTTTCGGCGCGAAGTGGGGGAGGCCAGGGAGTCCGCCAGTCGTGGAGGAAGGAGGGAGGGAGAGAGGGAGAGACGGAGGACTGGCGCCGAAGGCGTTGCGACCGAGGAGCTGCACAAGCGCAGCCGTGCCGAGACCAAGGCCGGTCTTCGCGAGGAAATCGCGGCGGGTGTGGATGGCTTCGTAACGGTGGCAGGACATCAGGCCAGTGGTTTTGGGTTTTGAGTCTTGGGTCTTGGGTTAAGACACCGATGCAGTCGTGGACTCAATTTTTCGTGATGGTTTCGTCGAGGTTCAGGATCATGCTCGCGATGGCGGTGGCGGCGGCGAGTTCAACGGGCGGGATCATGCCATCGACAGAGGAGGCGCCAGTTTTCAGGAGGGCGGCGGCGTCGGCTTCATTGGCGGCGAAGTCGAGGCGGAGCTTTGACCAGGCGGTGGTCAGCACGCGAGTTTCCTCCGTGCGCGGACGCCGTCCGGTCGCGGATTGAAAGGCGAACGCGATGCGCGCGGTGTCATCCGGGCCGCTTTCACGCACCATCCGGGTGGCGAGCCGGCGGGCGGCCTCGACATAGCCGGGCTCGTTCCAGAGCGTGAGGGCCTGCAGCGGGGTATTGGTCCGCGAACGCCGGACGGTGCAGAATTCGCGATCCGGCGCATCGAACGCAATCATCGCCGGGTGAGGGACGGTGCGCTTCCAAAATGTGTAGAGACTTCGGCGGTATAATTCTTCGCCGACGCCTTTGCCCCACATCGTACCAGGATATGCCGCGCCAACGACGATGCCTTCATAGAGTTTGTCCGGCTGATAAGGATAAACACTCGGGCCGCCAATCCGTGCCGCGAGGAGGCCCGAGACGGCCAGCGCCTGGTCGCGGATAAGTT
>JBKJRG010000572.1:0-2529 GCA_046594805.1 Opitutaceae bacterium
TTGAACGATTCCATACGGGCCGGTTCAACGGCTGCCCGGCGGAGCCCTGCGGCCTGCGGCTCCGTGCCCCTCGGCGAGTGAACCCGCGGTTACTAAGGGCGAAGCCCGTCTTCGCCTCAGCTTGGTTCAAAACGCGGGAACTCGCGACAATCGGCGGGCGTGCGCAACCGTCGGGTCCGCCTGGCAATCAATGATACTGTTGGCGATCCTTTAGCGGGTGGCACTCACGGCGGCGAGGCGGCTATACGGACTGCTGCGGGTGACGGCTCGGGGCGTGTCCAGTAGCCACTGGCCGACCCGGTGGAAATTGAGCGCTGCCGCCGTCAGCGCGTGCTGGAGGCGCGCCTTCGCTTCCCCGAGGTAGCGACATTTTCGGAGCCCGCACCGCCGCACGCCTTGGCTATGCGTCCCTTCAATCCCCGCCCGCACGGCATATTCCTTCTGAAAGTCGGCCGTCGTCTGGCGTTGACGGGCTGTTTGCAGCGCGGCATGCTCCTCCCGCACGCGAAACTTGACCCGGCGACCCACGCCGGCGGTGCGGGTGCAGAGCGCACGGGCCGGACACGTGGCACAGGTTGCCTTGGCAAAGAAGGCCTGTATCACGCGTCGCCCCTGCTTTTGGCTCTCTTTCCAGCCGGCGCTCACCTGCCCCTGCGGGCAGCGTACGTGTTCCTCCTCCCAGTCCACCGTGAAGTCGGCCAACGCATAGCCGGTGGTCGCCCTCGCTTGCCAACTGCTATCCGCCACGCAGGGGCCGAGCAGACGGATGCCATGCTTCGTCGCGCTCTGCACCCAAGCCGACGCCTCGGTGTATCCCATGTCGACGACATGCGTGGCCGGCAAGCAGTCTCGTTGCGCCAGGCGTGCTTGAATCCCCGCGACCACCTCCGTATCGGGCAGGGTCGCGGCGGTCGTCAACACATCGGAGATCAGGTGCGGCGTCTCCGGATCGCAGGTCTCCGTGAGAGGGCACTTGTAACCGGTCCAGGTGGTCGTTCGCTTTGGGCGATAACGGGCCTCCGCATCGTAGGGCGAGTTGATCAACTCCGCCCCGGCGGGCAAATCGGCGCTCGTGCGCCACTCCGTCCGCTCGGCTTCCGGGTAGTACTGCTGCTCCCACACTCGCGCCAGGACCTGGACGGCGGGCAGGTTACGGAGCTGCGCCGGAGCCCCGGGCTCATTCACCGCGGCCAGCAGGGCGCGCCCCTCCGCCCCGATGGTGGCCGCGAGTTCGGTGCGCGCCTTTTCGCTCTTGGGGAGGCGGTACTGGTCCCAGCGGGTGCTGTAGCGCCGGTCCCAACCGGCTTGTCGGTGCGTCTGGAGCCAGTCCGGCGCGGCGACCGCCAGCGCGTTCAACGCGGCCCGCACGGTTTCGCCGACCAGTTCCAGCCGGTTGAGATTCCGTACGGCGGCCAAGATATGCGTGGCATCCGTGCGCTGGGTTCCGCGCTGGCGCACCAGCCCCTGCGCCGCGAAGCGCTCCAGCAACCGTTCGAAGAGCAGCAACTCCGCTCCCCCTTGGAGTAACCGGCCGCGGAATTCAGAGAGGACGGAGTAGTCGAAGCCGGGATCCTCCAACTCCAGGCGGAGCAGATACTTCCAGTCGATGCAGCGCCGCACCGCATCGGCGGCTTCGCGATCGGACAGGTTCTCGCCAAACTGCAGCAGACAGGTCAGGGCCAGCCGCCAGGGCGCGACGGCCGGGGTGCCGCAGGCCGCATACAACGCGTGGAAGTCGGCGTCACTGAAGAAATCACCGAAGGCCGCGTGTAACGCGATAAACGCATGGCCGTGGGGGAACGCCTGCTGCATGGCATGCTCGGTGCGCGGCGGAATGGGAGGGACCGGAGTGGGAATGAGGGCCATGCGCGTCACCTGGGACAGCCTGGGAGGAGCAAGAGCGCCCCGGCGAACGGAGCGTCCCTCCGCCTGCCAGGACGAAGCTTCACACCCGAATCGTCGGCAGGTCCGCCGCAAAAGAATCCCCTACTTCTCGGCCCCGTTCCCGCGCCTGTCACTTCCCAAAGCCGCTGTCGCCCATTCACGCTGCCTTGAGTCCCCCTCACGCAAGGATCGCCAACAGTATCATCAATTGCCAGGCTACTCGGCACAAATCCCATGATGGTGTTTGCGGAAATAAACGCTGGGTCGTCGCCCGGAGATGAATCTCCGGCTACTGTGCGTCGAAACCCCTCCGGGGTTGTCGAACCAGGAGACTCTGCCGCCCTGCATAGGCTCACGCCAGGCCGCATCTGTTGGCGGTTATTTCTGCGAACACCATCATGGGATTTGCGGCAGCGCGATCCGGGAAACCCGGTTCAGCGGGTTTGTGCCGTGTAGCCAACGAATTCATTCGGTGGCGCCCCACGGTCAGCCTCTCGCCCGCGCATTCCAACCGTCCAGGCGCTATGAACCAACGTGAGACCTCCTGGGTTGGAGCGGTGGACGGCGAGGGCGTGAAGCGGGCGTCCCTTGGCCGGTCTAATGCCCGGCTAGCCGGCTATGCTTCCAGGAGCAGGAGTTCCGGGC
>JBKJRG010000625.1:0-5509 GCA_046594805.1 Opitutaceae bacterium
ACGACTGGAAGCGCTCGCTCTCCTCGGCACGGCGGCAGAAAAATGCGGTCTCCGAGCAGATTCGGACCGCGATCTCGTCCTCCTCGCGGAAGACGAAGTAAGCCTGCTCGAGGCCACGGGCGGCGAATGGGCCGCGCTGGGCGATGCGATTCGGGGCTGGCGCGCCTGCGTGCCGCTGCGGCGGCTCGAGGATTTCGGTTTTATCGCGGAGGCGGAGAACCCGCTGGAGGAACCCAATGCCCGCCTGCGCCGGATTGGCGGCGGCGTGGAGGCATGGGCTTTCGCCTCCGAGGCGGATGCGTCGGTCTATAAGTTCTACCTGCCCCGCGAGGAAAAGCGGATCGGGAGTGTCTTTGGTTTTCGGCGGGGCGATGAAGCCGTCCTGCACGCCGAGGCCAGTTTGGGAGATTATCGCGGCCTGCTCGAAAAACTGCTGCTGATCCACGGGCTGGGCGGGATGGCCACGGAGGTGGTGGCGGTGACGCCGGAGGGAATCATCGTCGCGAAACAGGTGTTGGGCGAACAACTGCCCCAAGGTGACGACGTTTCCGGAATGCTCCCGGGCGCATTGATCGAAATCCCTTCACGGTTTCTCCGGGCCAACCGTGACCATCCCCGGCTTTTTTTCCTCGGGGACCATGCCTGGCTCGTGGCCGACTTGCACGCGCGCAACTTTGTTCGCGGAGCGGATCGGGCGCTGCACGTGATCGATCTCGTGGCGGCACCCTGGCCGGTGGCTCACGTCGCGCATGACGCCATGATGCACGATTGGTTGGCACGCGTGCGCTCTGACCCGGGCGCATCGGTGCTTCCCGGTTCCGATGACGACGATCTCTGATTCGGCCGCCGTTCGTCGGCGAAATCACGCTCGACGACACCCACAACGGGGGCACGCACGTCCTTACCCGGCAAGAGCGCGCGCAGTAGTCCGACCGGGGTGGAAAAAAAAGCGCGCCCGGAGAGGGCGCGCTCGCGGTAGAATGGTTTTCGCGCTCAGCTCTTCTTCGCGTTGAGGAACTCGAGGACCTTCTCGGCCTGCTTGTCGGTCTGCTTTTCGTCGCGGTAGACGACCTTGCCGTTGCGATCGATCAGGTAGGCCTCGCGGCTGGCCATCATCGCTCCGCTCTGGCCGAAGGCTTTCACGACCTTCTTGTCGGTGTCAGCCAGCAGCGGGAAAGGGAAGTTATTCGCGTCCTTGAACTCCTTCTGCTTTTCCACCGTGTCGGTGCTCACGCCGATGACCGCCACGCCTTTCTTTTTCAGTTCGGCGCCAGCGTCGCGGAGCGAGCAGCCCTGTTTGGTACAGCCACCGGTGAGGGCCTTGGGATAAAACCACACGAGCGTGTAGTCGTTCTTTTTGTAGACATCGCCCAAGTTCAGGGTCGTGCCGGCGTCGGTGGTGGCGGATATGACGGGGGCTTGGTCTCCGACTTTGAGGGCTTCGGCCCGCGCGGAGCCGAAGAGCAGTGAGAAGAGGGACATGAGGACGAGGAGGCGGGGAAGTTTCATGGCGGCAGGAGGCTAGGCCAGGAGGGTGTGGTCCGCAAGCGGCAGTATTTTACCACCTTTTGCGGCCTGATCCGTGGTAAGATGCTGTCGCACCGGGGCCCGGCCCGCCGGCCGGCTCTCGTTCAACCCGTAGCTCCGACATGAAAACAACCACCACACTGTCTCTCCTCACGTTTGCCGCGACCCTGGCGCTTTGCCCGGTGTTCGCGCAATCCCCCTCCCTCCTCGCGCCGGGCGAAACCGGCGGATTGCTCGGTCAGGCCTACACCGGCGTGGAGTTCGGGTACACCCATCACGTCGAAAGCGCGCCGCGCGTGCTGCGTCGTTACGGCTTCGTGTCCTCCAAGCCGCTCGACGAGCTGGGCGCCCACGTCGACGCGTCGTTTCGTTACGACTACACCCGCGGCAGCGAATTCGGCGCGCGTTTCGACGAGCACGATCTGATGGTTGGCTTCCTGCGCTATTTTCCGCAGGCCGAAGTGAAGCCCTACCTCTCTGCGGAGTTCGGCTGGGCTTGGGAAAAATTCGCCGGCAACGATGAGGATTCTTTTGTCTACCGGCTGGGTGCGGGCGTGGAGTTCCTGCTCAAGTCCCGCGTGGCGCTGACCCCTTTCGTCACCTACCGCGACGCCCGGGCAATCGAGCAGCGCGCCTGGAATGTCGGCGCCCGGCTCGGCATCCGCGCGACCCGCGCCTGGAACTGGAGTTTCACGCTGCAGGTCGACGACGATCACAACATCGAATACGCGGTGGGCGCGCAGCGGCGGTTCTGAAACGCACCCACGCCTGAGCGCTCCAGCCTTCAGACCTCCAACCCGATGACCTGGACCTCGTTCGCGTAATCGACGCTGAACTTGACCGTGAGCTCGCGTTTTTCGCCGGGCTTGAGATCGAGCGTCCATTTCACGAAGCCGTCCTTCGCAGGTTTCGCCTCCTTGTCCGAGGGCGAAAGGACTTTCACGACGACCTTTTCGTTGCGTGAGACCGGCACTTGATCCGTCACGACGACGCGCTCGGTGGTGCGCTTGTTGTTCTGGATCGTGAGCAGGTACTCGTAGGTCACGCGCTTGCCGCTGTTGGTCAGGCCGGTGTCCTCGGTGAATCGGGTGACGCGCTTGTGTTTCACACTGATCCCTTCGTCGGCGCCGAGCGCGAGGTCGAATTTTTCGCCCGGCATCGCGGTGCGCAGCTGGCTCGTGGCGACAAACGTACTGTCGAGAAACATGTCCAAAATCATACCGGGGTACGACACGTCGGCGGTTGGGAAACCGCCGCTCCCGCCACTTTCCCGGAACCGTCTCGCACTCGCCCGCTCTCACTTGAGCTTCGCGCCTAAATTCGCCCGAACTTCCGGGGCGTCCAGCGCGTTTCGACCTCCGCTCCAGCCATCGCTTGCCTTGCACGGGGGTGCCGCCCAACCTCGACCCCCTTCGCTGCTGTTCCTTAAGCCAAACTCTTTCCAACGTCCCGTCATTCCATGCTCCTCGCCTTGCTTCCCCGGTTGGCCCTGCGTCCGTTCTTTGCCTGTTTTATCGCCTTTGCTGCCAGTGCCGCAGCCCTGATCGGACAGACCACGTCCGCCGCGGACGGCTACGAGCCTAACGTCGACGGCAACGTCTACGTCCTCGCGACCCAGGCGGACGGCAAGGTGCTCGTGGGCGGCCAGTTCACGGCCTTTCGCACCCCTGAAGGGTTTGTCATCGGTCGCAACAACCTGGCCCGGCTTAACGCAGATGGTTCGGTCGACGAAAGCTTCAATCCCAACGCCAACGGCCCGGTCCGCGCCCTCGTACTCCAGACGGATGGCCGCATCGTGGTCGGCGGCGATTTCACGTCGCTGCAACCCGGCGGCACCGGCGCGACCGCCACGCGCAACCGCATCGCGCGACTCAATGCCGACGGCACGCTCGATCCCGCGTTCAATCCGAATCTCGGCGGAACGCTGCAGCCGCAGGTCCATGCCCTGATGGTCCAGGCCGACGGCCGGGTTGTCGCGGGCGGCACATTCACCACGGTGCAGCCCAACGCCGCCGGCGCGGTCCAGACGCGCAACCGCCTCGCGCGTTTCAACGTCGATGGCACGCTCGATGCCGGTTTCGACCCGAATCCCAGCTCGATCGTTCTCGCGCTCGCTCCACACGTTGACGGCAAGATCATCGTCGGCGGCGGATTCACCACCTTCCAGCCGGCGGGCCAGGCCAGCACCACCCGCAACCGGATCGCCCGGCTGAACCCCAACGGCACCGTCGATCCCGATTTCAATCCCAACGCCAACAACGGCGTGACCAGCCTCGCCGTGCAGCGCGATGGCAAGATTGTCGTGGGCGGCTTCTTCACCACCGTGCAGCCGATCGGTGACGACCTGCCGGCCAACCGCGTTTATCTCGCGCGCCTCAATCCCAGCGGCACGCTCGATTCCGAGTTCTACCCGCAGACCGACGCGAGCGTGATGGGCCTGGCGTTGCAGTCCGACGGAAGCATCCTCGTCGGCGGCACGTTTACTTCCGCCTGGGGCCGCGGCTCGGCGACGGCGATCCGCAGCTTCGCCGCCCGCTTCACTCCCGACGGTGCGCTCGACGCCAGTTTCAACCCCGGCCTCAACGCGCAGGTCAACGCGTTCGCGCTGCAGGCGGACGGCAAGGTCGTCCTCGGCGGTTACTTCACTCGCGCCCAGCCGCCGGGCCGCACGACTGCCCTGGTGCGCAACCGCCTCGCCCGGGTCAACGCGGACGGCTCCTTCGACGCGACGTTCGCACTTGGGAATGGCGGGCGCGTGCTCATCTCGGCAATCCAGGCGGACGGCAGAATCATCATCGGCGGCACCTTCACCAATGTCGGCGGTGTCTCGCATAACAATCTGGCGCGGCTGAATACCGACGGTTCGGTCGACGCCACCTATGCACCCGACCTCAATGGCCGGGTTCAGGCCATGGTTCTCCAAGGCGACGGCAAGGTGATCGTGGGCGGGGCGTTCACCACCCTCAGCGGCGAAATCCGCAACCACATCGCCCGATTGAACCCGAACGGCACGGTCGATGCCGCGTTCAATCCCAACATCGACGGCGAGGTTGGCTCAATCGTGGTCCAGCCCGATGGAAAAATCCTCGTCGGCGGCACCTTCAATAATGTTCAGCCCATCGGTGCGACCGCGGCCACGTCGCGGGGGAATATCCTCCGGCTCAATGCCGATGGTTCGCTCGATACGGGTTTCAATCCCACCGCGAATGCCGGCGTCTCGGTCATCGCGCTGCAGCCCGACGGCAAGATTCTCCTCGGCGGCACCTTCTCCTCTTTTACCGCGAACGGCGCGTCCGCCCCGACAGGCCGCCAGTTTTTCGCGCGGCTCAACGCCGATGGCTCGCTCGACACCGCTTTTCTTCCCTCGCTCAGCGGTCGCGTCAGCGCGATCGTCGTGCAGGGCGACGGCAAGATCGTATTGGGCGGTGCGTTCACCGGCATCCTTCCGCCCAACGCGACCGCCGGGGTCACGCGCAATCACCTCGTGCGGCTGAACGCCGATGGGTCACTCGACACGCCTTGGGATCCCAACGCCAACGGTCCGGTCCTCGCGCTTGCGCTGCAGGCGGACGGCAAGCTCCTCGTCGGCGGCACTTTCACCTACCTCCAGCCGAACGGGGGCACCAATGCCTCCTTCCGCAAGTATATCGCGCGCCTGAATACGGACGGCACGGTCGACACCGCGTTCGACCTCGATCTCGACGAGGAGTCTGGCAATCGCGTCGATTCGCTCCGGCTCCTCGCGGATGGACGGCTGCTGGTGGGCGGCAGCTTCACCTCGCTGTCACCGATTGGTGCCAGCACGCGCGTCATCCGGCCCAACTTTGCCCGGCTCAATGCCAATGGCACGCTGGATGCCGCTTTCAACGCAGGGGCCGGCGGCGCGTCGGGCGGCCAGATCAACGCGCTGGCGGTTCAAGCGGACAACAAGGTGATCGCGGTCGGCTCGTTTTCCGATTTGGGCGGTGCGCGCACCACCAAC
>JBKJRG010000673.1:0-4113 GCA_046594805.1 Opitutaceae bacterium
ACCGTCACCCCGAGTCTCGAGTGGATGACGAAGGAATATGGACTGGACGCGAGCCAGCAAACCAGCGTCCGGCAGATCCTCGCGTTGCGCCGGAACAAGTTTGTCGCGCTCTTCGATGCCACCCCGCACCCGAGCATCCGGCTCAGCCGGCTGGCCTCGATGATCGAGCGGGTCAGCCCGGCGCAGAAGTAGTTCGCCGCCGCGAGGCTGCGCGCGCGGGGCTTGACCGGCGCGCGGCGCGCCGTGTCAATGTGTCTCATGGTGCCGAGCGTGCTCATCGTCGACGACGAGAAACACACGCGCGAGGGGCTGCAACAGGCTCTCGCGGAGCATTATGATGTGAGCGTGGCGGCCAATGCTGAGGAAGCGTTCAACCTGATGGACGAGCAGCCGTTCCAAGTCGTCCTGACTGATTTGCGGATGCCCGGGAAATCCGGTCTCAAGGTCATCGACAAGGCGCTGGCGCTCGCCCACCGCCCTGCGGTCCTGATGATGACCGCCTACGGCAACATCGACACCGCAGTGGAGGCGATGAAACGGGGCGCGGTGGATTTCCTGACCAAGCCGGTCAACATCGAGCGGCTCGAAGTCCTGATTCAGCGCGCCCTGAAGACCAAGACGCTGGAGGTCGAAGTCCAGCAGTTGCACGAGCGGCTGGACGAAAAATTCAAAGCCGAGGGCATCATCGGTTCGTCCGCGAAATTGAAGGAGGTGCTCGACAAGATGCGGCTCGTCGCCCCGTCGCGCGCCACGATCTTGATCGAGGGCGAATCCGGCACGGGCAAGGAACTGATCGCGCAAGCCATCCACCAGGCGAGCCCGCGGGCCCGCCAGCCTTTCGTCGCGGTGCATTGCGCCGCCCTTTCCGAGAACCTGCTCGAAAGCGAGCTCTTCGGCCATGAACGCGGCTCGTTCACCGGCGCGACCGAACGGCGCATCGGCCGCTTCGAGTCGGCCAATGGCGGCACGCTCTTCCTCGATGAGATCGGCGAAATTTCGCAGTCGACGCAGGTCAAACTGCTGCGCTTCCTCGAGACGAAGGCGATCGAGCGCGTGGGCGGCTCGAAACCGCTCGAGCTCGATGTCCGCCTGGTGGCGGCGACCAACCGCAACCTCGAGCAACTCGTCCGCGAGGGGAAGTTTCGGGAGGATCTTTTTTTCCGGCTGAATGTGGTGCGGCTGACCATGCCCCCGCTGCGCGACCGCCCGGAAGATGTGCCGGTTTTGCTCGCCCATTTCATCCGGACCTTCTCCGAGGAGAACGGCGTGCCCCCGCTCTCGATCGAGCCCGGCGCCTTGCGCACGCTCCAGGCTTATGCGTGGCCCGGCAACATTCGCGAGCTGCGGAATTTTTGCGAAAATGCCGTGGTGCTGCGCCGCGGCGGGAGCCTGACCGAATACGACCTCGAGCCGAAATTTCGCGGCGGCGGCTCGGGCGGAACGAATGCCGGCCCGGCCACCGCGGGCGCGCCGGCCACCGCAGCGGCGTCGAATTCGCTTTCGGTGGAGGAGAACGAAAAACGTCTCGTGCGCGAAGCCTTGCTCAAGGCGCGGGGCAACCGCACCAGGGCCGCCGAGCTCATGGGCGTCAGTCGTCGCACGCTTCACCGCAAGATCGCCCAATGGCCGGAGCTGGATGTGACCGACAAATGAGGCGACCGATCCGGCCGTTTCTCTGGGTAGGGGCGTCGCTTGACGACGCCCGTCGGTTCGGACCCGAACCGGCGTTCGCCGGCTTTCCTTCGGCAAGGCTCAGGACGGGCGGCGAGCGACGCCTCTTCATCAGACAGAGCCTCCCCGCATGAGCCGCCCGCGGACCATGCAGGAGTTGATCCACTGGCTCGAGGCCGGCGCCGGAGCGCGCTGGGTGGCGCTCGGCGCCATGCTGGCCGGCACCGTCGCCCTCTCGCTGCTCATCGCGCGGAAACAATTCCACGGACCAACCTCCGAGGCGACCCTCGCGCAAGCCGACACGGGCCGGCAGCTCGCCCGCGGCGAGGGTTTTTCCACCCTGATCAATCATCCGCAATCCGCCGCCTTCCTGGCCGCGCGCGGCCTGCGGTTCGATCCCGCCCAGCCGTACCCCGAGCTGCATCAAGCGCCGCTCTATTCGCTCCTCATCGGCGGCTCGCTTCGGCTCCTGCCGGCCGCGCGACGCGAAGCGCTCTTTTCCTCGCCGCCGGTTCCACCGGATGGCTTCGGTGGCGATTATTTTCTCCTGGGCCTGAATCTTGCGCTGCTCTGGCTCGCCGCGTGGCTCACCTACGATCTCGGCCGCCGCTTGTTCGAGCGGCGCGTCGGCTGGTTGTCGTGCCTCGCCCTGCTTTTGTCGGTCCCGATCTGGCAGCAAACCGTGGCGGTCAACGGCACGCCGCTGCTCATGGTCCTGGTTTTGGCGGCATTTTCCTGCTGGCACCGGGTGGAACTGGCCGCGGAGTCATCCGCGGGTGAGCGAGCGCCGGCCGGCTGGCTCGCGGGCGTTGGTGCGAGCTGCGGGCTGCTTTTCCTCGCTGAGTATTCCGCGGGCTCACTCGGGTTGGTCGCGTTGGTTTACGCCACGTTTCGCTTCACGGGCCGCAGTCGCGCGGTCGCGATAGGAACCGTGGTGGTGGGATTCGCGGTGGTCGCTGGCCCTTGGGTCGCCCGCAACCTCGCACTCACGGGTCATCCGGTGGCGTTGGCGGCGCAGAATGTCGCCTTGAAATTCGGCGATCCCACCGCGGAGCCGGCGCTCGTGCGGGCAACGCTGTCCGCCGAGCCCCCCGCCATCGACCTGAATAAACTGGGCAACAAGACCCTGACGTCGTTGCAGGAAAATATTAAATCGCGCGTCTGGTCGGGCGGCGCGATGTGGCTGGCCGCTTTCTTCGTGGCCGGCTGGCTCTATTCCTTTCGGGTGGGGGCGACCAACCGCCTGCGCTTGGTTTTCACCGCCGCGGCCGCCGTCCTCCTCCTGGCCCAGGCGTCACTCAACTCGGGTGAAAGCGAACGGCTGGTCGCGGTGTGGCTCGCTCCGCTCTTCATTATTTTTGGCGCGGGATTCTTTTTCGTCCTGCTCGGCAGCAATGCCACCCTCGCGGCCTGGCCGCGGAGCGCGACCACCGCGTTGCTCATCGTCCAGGCGCTGCCGCTGGCCCATGATGCGCTGGAACCGCGGCGGCTGCACTTCCAGTATCCGCCGTATTTTCCGGCGCTTTTCCAAGGCATGCGGCAGGAACTCGAGCGGCGGGACGCCATGGGCCGGTTCGGCCTGATGGCGGATGTCCCGGCCGGCGTGGCGTGGTATGGTCGCGCCCGCGCCTGGACTCAACCGCCGCGCATGCGCGACTTTTACGCCATCACCATCCAACAGCCCATCGGGGAACTGCTCCTCACCCCCCGCACTCTCGACCGGCCCTTTTTCTCGGAGCTCAACGCGCGGCCGATGCTCCCGGGCATGCTCTCGGCCGTCCCGAATCGTTTCGGCGAATGGGGCGAGGTCTATGCCGGCCTGCTGACCGGCTCGATGCCCCGCGAATTTCCGCTCGGCGCTCCCCAGAAACTGGCCGAAAACCTCTACGTATTGCTGAATCCCGCACTGCCCGCCGCCCGGGGAAAGTAATTGCTTCGGCCAGCGCTTTGCGCCTAGCGTCCGCGTCAGTGTTTCGGCTTTACCCTATGACTTTTCTCCGCGGCCTGATGGTGGCCGGACTCGTGGCAGCTATACCTGCGCGAGCCGTTTACGCACCCATACCCGAAAAGGAACAAGGCAAGGATCTCACGTTCACCGTCCGGGCGGGCGTGTCGTACGACAGCAATCTTTTCGGCGCGGATCGGAGCACGGTGAGCAGCACGATTTGGACGCTCGCGCCCAAGGTCGCCTACAATGCCTCCGTCACCGACCAGACGTTCGTCGCCGCCGCCTACGCCCTGACGCTGGACCAGTTCGAGGATCGGCCGGGCTCGAAGCTCCTCGACAGCCACGACCTTTCGCTGCGTGTCGCCCATGCGTTTTCTAAATCGACGACGATTGACATCAACGACGTGTTGACGCGCTCGCGCAACCCCGAGGCGCTGCTCACCGGCATTCCGCCCAATCCCGACGGCACGCCGCAGAGCAACCCCGATCAATCG
>JBKJRG010000760.1:0-4167 GCA_046594805.1 Opitutaceae bacterium
GCGAATCACGATTCTCAACAGCGCGGGGGGAACCGTCGCGACCAATAACAATTGGAGCCAGCCAGCGGGCAACGGCGGTCAGGGCGCAACGCTCAACGCGGTGTTTCCGGTCATCGGCGCCTTCGCCCTGAAGGCGACCAACAGCGACGCGGCCGTGGTCAGTGCGCTCAACCCGGGTAATTTCACGTTGCAAGCCGGCGCCGCACCCGCCCCTCCCACTGTCGTCGGCGGCGTGCCGGTCACGACCGCGCCGCCCAACCAAACCGGCTTGGTCCTCGTCGAAGTCTACGAGGTTCCGTAAGTGCGCCGTTGTAGGCCAGCTCGTGACCTGGCCTACCATAACTCAGACCTGCCGCGGACACGAACCACCCAACTTAGCGCGCGACGGTCAACCGCACCTCAAAAATTTTCGGCCAGAACTTTCCGGTAATAAACAGCCGATCTCCCGCGGCATCATACGCGATGCCATTCAACACGTCCGTGTCGGGTCGCCGATCCTGCGGGGACAGCAAGCCGGCGAAACTAATTTCCCCGCGCACCCGCCCCGTCGCTGGATCGATGCGGACCACCCGGTCGGTCTGCCAGACGTTCGCAAAGATTTCCCCTTTGATGTATTCGAGCTCGTTGAGCTGCGACACGGGTTGCCCGCCCGCCGTGACTTCAATCGTCTGGATCACCGCCGAGGTGTCCGGATCGAGAAAACGAATCCGATGGGTCCCGTCGCTGAGGATTAGCCGCCGGCCGTCGGTCGCGAGGCCCCAGCCTTCGCCCTGATAGTTAAACTCGCGCAGCAGTCGAAACGTGTCGACGTCGTAGACAAAGCCCTTGCCCCCCTGCCAGGTGAGTTGAAAGGCGAGCGAGCCGATCACGGCGACGCCCTCCGCAAAATGCTCGGGCGGGACCGCAACCTGCTTCAGGATTCGCCCGCTCTGGAGATCGACTTCGCGCAGGCTCGAACGACCGTTCAGGCCCGTGCTTTCGATCAAATTTCCGTTTCGAAAAACCAGTCCTTGGGTGAACGCCCCGCGATCATGCGGCCAGGTGCGGTGAACCTCGTAGCCGTACTTCGCAATGCTCGTCCCAGCCCCGGGTGCCGTGACGCCGGCCACCCTCGGCGACTGCAGGCCGACCGCGACACTCGCCCGCGGAGGCGCATCTACACCCGTTTTCCGGCAAGCCACGAGGCACATGAGTGCTGCCAGCAGCACGCACGGGGCGCATCTCAGTTTTCTGCAAATGGTAGGGCTGCCGCTTGTCGGCATGCCGTCGCGGGGCACGCGAACGATGACTCCAGATCTCCGCCCGCTGGGCCGCAATCGCGATCGGGCGCGCGACGTTTCGGCCCACGCACCGCGCGACGGCGCGGCGGCAAGCGCCGGCCCTACCACGAGGACCAATCTCCCAAAAACTGAGCTGCGCCCTATCCACAGGCCTCCTGAAACCGGATTTGCGTTTTTCACCGCGGCAGTGGGTAATCGCCGGCTTCCGCCAACTCAACACTCCTGTCGTCTTGCCCGCGAAAACTGTTTCCCCGCTGCTCTACGCCGATACCGAACGCAGCGCTGATGCGCTTTATTTTGGCCGGGTGAGCGTGCCCGACGCCTTCGTGGCATTCGGGCTCCGCGGCAAGAAGCACGCGGTGGTCAGCGCCCTCGAGTTTGCGCGAGTGAAGAAGACCTCCGATTTCGACGTGGTCCTGCCGCTGGAACGTTATCTGCAACGCGCGCGGGAGCTCTGGCCACAACGGAAGCCAGGGGCCGCCGAGGTGATTTGCCTGATCGCAAAGGATTTTGGCCAGAAGCGCTTCACCGTCCCGGAGGATTTTCCGGCCGGGGTCTACGACAAGCTTTTCGAATTGGGCCTCGATCTCACCGTGGCTGAATGCGCCCTTTTTCCCGCGCGCGAGCTGAAGACGCCCTCCGAGGCCGCTGCCATCCGGGAGGGCAATCGCTGCAGCGCGCTGGGTTTTGCCGCCGCCGAGCGCATCCTCCGCGCCAGCCGGATTCGCGGCCGCCGGCTGCTCCATCGCGGCAAGGCCGTGACGAGCGAGATGCTGAAATTTGCCATCGAAGTGGCCTGCCTCGAGGCCGGCGCCATCTCTCCCCAGACCATCGTGGCCGGAGGCGACCAGGCCTGCGATCCGCACGAGCGCGGCTCGGGACCCTTGCGGCCGGGCGAGCTGATCGTCGTGGATATTTTCCCGCGCGTGAGCGCGACGGGCTATCACGGCGACATGACGCGCACTTTCCTGCGCGGCCGGGCCAGCGAAGCGCAGCGGAATATCGTGGCCGCGGTGCGGGCCGCCCAGCAGGCCGCGCTCCGGATGATTCGCGCCGGGGTCAACGGTCGCGACGTTCACCGTAAATGCGTGGAGGTTTTCACTGCGCGCGGTTTTGAAACCCGCTCTACGCCGAAAGGCTCGGTCGGATTCTTTCACGGCACGGGCCACGGCTTGGGGCTCGCGGTGCACGAGCCGCCCCGCATGAGTGGCGCGGTGGATTACATCCTGAAGAAAAACTCGGTGGTCACCGTGGAGCCAGGCCTCTACTATCCCGGAGTGGGCGGCTGCCGGATTGAAGATGTCGTCCAAGTAACCACTGCCGCACCGAAAATGCTTTCGCGCTACCATTATAACTGGGAGTTCCGATGAAAGGATTGACCCCGCTGCTCAAAAAGATCGCCCGCCTCCGCATCCTCGTGGTCGGCGACGTGATGCTCGATCATTACATCTGGGGGGACGCCACGCGCATCTCGCCCGAGGCGCCGGTGCCGGTGGTCGACATTGAGCGCGACTCCTGGACGGCCGGCGGTGCCGCGAATGTCGCGCTCAACATCGCCTCGCTCGGGGCGCGCTGCGCCGTCGCTGGGTTCATCGGCCAGGACGCCGATGGGGAGAAACTCACTGGCATCCTGCACGCCAAAAAAATCGACACGTTGCCGACGCCAGGCACCGGCCCCACCATCGTCAAGACCCGGGTCATGGTGCAGCACCAGCAGCTCTGCCGGCTGGATCGCGAAGCGCCGCCCTCCGCCTACCGGCTCTCCGGCGCGCAAGCCGAATCGCTCCTCGCGAAGCGCATCATCGAGTGCGATGCGGTCATCCTTTCGGACTACGCCAAAGGTATCCTGACGGACGAGCTCGTTGCCCGGGCTTCCGACCTCGCCCGCGCCGCCGGAAAGTTCATTGCTTTGGACCCAAAGCCCAAGCGCCACCTCGCCTTCCACGGGCTGGACCTCATCACCCCGAACAAACGGGAGTCGCTGCAACTCGCCGGGATGGAACTCCCGCCGCACACCCCCTACCCGGCCGCCGTCGTGTGCACCCGGCTGCACGAACGTTATGCGACGAAGAATGTCGTCATCACGCTCGGCGAAGACGGCATGCTCCTCAGTGCGAATGGCAGGATCGTGAAGACGATTCCCACCGCAGCGCGCGAAGTCTACGACGTGTCGGGCGCAGGCGATACCGCCCTCGCCGCACTGGTGCTGGCGCTCGCCGCCGGGGCCACCCTGGAAAACGCGGCGCATTTTGCCAACGCGGCCGCTGGTGTCGTCGTCGGCAAGCTTGGCACCGCCACCGTCACCCCGAAGGAGCTGGCCGATTACGTCGCGCACACGCCGTAAGGCGTCTCTTCGAGAAAATGCCTTGTCTTCCTGAGCGTAACGAAGGCTCCACGGCCTCGCCGGCCGATTCCGCCCACGGATGAAAGCCCTTTTCCTCGATCGCGACGGCACGCTGATTTTCGACAAGCACTACCTCGCGGATCCCGCCGGCGTTGAACTCATCCCGGGCGTCGCCCAAGCGCTGCGTCAGGCGCGCGCCTTGGGTTATGAACTTTTCCTGTTCACCAACCAGTCAGGCATTGGCCGCGGCTTGCACACCCTCGAGGACGCGTTGCGCTGCAATGCCCGGATGGAGGAACTCATCGGCCTGCCCGCACCGCTCTTCAAGGACATTTGTATCGCGCCCGAATCCAGCGACGTCCCTCCCCAGTACCGCAAGCCATCGCCCCGCTTCATCATGGAATCTATCGCGCGCCATGCGCTTCACCCCGCCGACTGCTGGATGGTGGGCGACCGCGAGGCGGATATCCAGGCGGGCCAGAATGCCGGCATCCGGTCCGCGGCCGTCTGCACCGGCAAATACGACGCCGCCGGCTGGGCCGC
>JBKJRG010000899.1:0-10626 GCA_046594805.1 Opitutaceae bacterium
CCGCTCGCCCGGCGCCACCGTGAAATCCGCCACCGTGGACATATCCTCGCCGCGGGTTTTCACATCGGTCCGCAGGTTCAGCGCCTCCGCCCCGGCGACCACGTTCAACCCTTCGGCGTCGCTCCAGACCCAGGGCACGGTCCGTCCGTAGTCGAAGCGGACAATAAACCGCATCGCCATTTCCACCGAGCCGCTCACGCCCTCGACAATCCGCACGACTTCGCGAAACCGCGCGTGGGGCGGCATACAGTCGATGACGCGGGCCACTCCCGTTTCGGTGGTGAACTCGGTCTCGAGAATCATGGTGTCGGGTCGGTACCGCTGGCGACCCGGCTGGACCGAGCCGCGGGGCGCAATCCGCCAGCTGCCGTTTTTCTCGTCCCCGAGGAGCGCTACCATGCAGCCGTTCGAGTCGAACCGCGGCAGGCACAGCCAATCGATGGAGCCATTGGTCCCGACCAGCGCACCGGTGCGCATGTTGCCAATGAATCCGTAGTCTTCGATTTTCATCTGGTTAGTGACTGTGGGGTGGACGAGCCGGAGGTTCCGAGGATTGCGGCGCGGGCAAATCTGCTTTCGCCGGATCAAAATTCCCGCAGCAACAGCGCGCCCGGCCCGGCCAGGGACACTGCCGCCGGATAGATCGACTGCGGGACGTCCCGGCCGCCAAAGCGAACGTCCTCACTCGCGAGCATGGCCTGCCAGCGACGCCCGGCACGTGGCCGCGTGAAAACCTCGTCACCGGTGGTGTGCTCGCCCGCGGCAACTGTCACCAGCAGCAGCCAGTCGCCCACCGGTTCATGCCAGCGCAGTGCCACCAGGGCTTCGCCTACCCGCTGGACGCTCCAGTCCGCACGCGGCGCCGATTGGAAAATCGGGTTTTGCGCCCGCAATTGGAGCGCGGCTTGGTACAGCGCCAGCATGCCCGCGTGTGCCGGCGCGTTCCGCTCGTTCCAGTCGAGTTTCGCCCGCTGGAACGTTTCGATCGCCTGCGGATCGGGCATCCGGGCCAGCGTCGCGGCATCGTGGGTCGAGTTGTAGTGCTGGAATTCCTTCAGCCGGTTCTGCGCCATGTTCGCCCCAACTTCCCCGGGGTGCTCGGTGAAAAAGGGAAACGGTGCGGTGGCGGCCCACTCCTGCCCCATGAAAATCAGCGGGGTAAACGGAGAGAGACAAAGCAGTAGCGAGACGGCGCGATAAGCCTCAGCTGAGATGACATCATGCAAGCGATCACCCAGGGGCCGATTGCCCACTTGGTCGTGGTTGGAAATGCAAAACACGAACTGCTCCGGCGCGAGGTGGCCCGCCGGGCTGCCGCGCGGCCGTTTCCAGGTTTTGAAATACTGGCCGCCATAAAACCATCCCGACCGCAAGGTATCCGCCCACTCGTCCAGCGCGCCGCTATAGTTGGCAAAATGCGCTTCGCGCTGCCCGGTCAACGCGACCCGCATCGTGTGGTGGAAATCATCCGACCACATCCCGTCGACGCCCCAGCCGCCGTCGGGGACCGGCGTCGTGATCTTGGCCTCATTGCGATCATCCTCGGCGATGACGAACGCCCCTCGGGCGTGGGCCGCCGCGGCAATCTGCGCCACGACATGCGGCTCCGACGTGTCCTCGATGGCGTGGACCGCGTCCAGTCGCAGCCCATCGAAGCGATACTCGTCCAGCCACATGCAGGCATTCTGGATAAAAAACTGCCGGACGGGCGCGGAGTGTTCGCCGTCGAAGTTCAAACCGCCCCCCCAGGGATTCGACTTGGTGGCGTGCATGTAGCGCGACGAGAGCACGGGCAGGATATTGCCGGACGGGCCGAGGTGGTTGTAGACCACGTCGAGCATCACGGCCAATCTCCGCTGGTGCGCGCCGTCGACCAGCGCACGCAAATCATCCGGCGTACCGTACGCGCGGGTCGGCGCAAAGAGCAGCACGCCGTCGTACCCCCAGTTGCGGCTGCCGGCAAAATCCCCGACCGGCATCAACTCGACCGTGTTCACCCCGAGTTCAACCAGGGCGTCCAGCCGCTCCAGCGCCGCACGGTAGGTCCCTTCGAGGGTGAAAGTGCCAACATGCAGTTCGTAGATCACCCGGCCGCGCAACGGTGGCCGCTTCCAAGCCGTGGCCTGCCATTGAAAGGCGTCCGGATCGACGACTTGCGATGGACCTTCCACGCCGGTCGGCTGAAAGCGCGACGCGGGATCCGGCAACAACCGGTCCTCCGTTTGAAACCAATACACGTCACCCGGCTTGCCGGCCGCGTCGTGCCCCTGGAAAAAACCCTCGCCGTCCCGCTCGAGCGCCAGCGTGCGCGATTCTTTTCCGGCCGCGCCGGTCACCACGCGGAGCGCGGAATGGTCGGGCGCCCAGACGCGAAAAGTGACCCCGTTACGGTCGACGTGCGCCCCCACCGGCGGAAAGGCGAGTCCCGGCGCAGCGGTCAAGTGTTCCAGCGCAGCGGCAGACATCGGCTAACCACCTTTATGCGCCGCCGAGTCCGGGCTGTTGCTTTCCGGCAAACCCATGGGCGAAGTCGTACCACCCGTGCGTCGGCCGCGAATATCGCGCGCCTCGTCGGCGGTGCCCCCCTCCTGCTGGAACAGGGCCAGCGAACGCGCCGCCAGCTTGTGCCGGCTGCCGCCTTCGCACAACGCACCGTCCTTGACGAAGCCGTTCTCGTCCGCCGTATCCATGATGAGCCGCCACCGCACGTTCGCCGGGCTGGGCATGCCGACTTCGACGTCCTCATGGTGGGCGTTGAGAAAAACCAGGAACGTGTCGTCCCCGATCCGCTTGCCCTTGTAATCGGTCAGATCGAGGGCATCCCCGCTCAACATCAGCCCGATCACCTTGGCGAAATCGGTGCTCCACGCCTCGTCCGTCATCTCGTTGCCGTCGGCATTCACCCAGGTGAGGTCCTTCATCCCGATGCCGCGCAAATCGTGGCCCTTGAAAAAATGGGGCTGGTGGAAAATCGGGTGCTTCAGCCGGAAGTTGATCAGCTGCGCAGTAAACTCCGTCAGCCGCTGTTCGTATTCGTCCCGCTCCCACCGCAGCCAGCTGATGTCGTTGTTCTGGCAGTAGGCGTTGTTGTTGCCCTGCTGGGTCCGGCCGTACTCATCCCCGCCGGTCAGCATCGGCACGCCTTGCGAGAGAAAAAGGGTGGCGAGGAAGTTGCGCTGCATCCGGCGGCGGAGCGCTTCCACTTCGGGTGGCGCGGGAAAACCTTCGTGCCCGCAATTCCACGAATGGTTGTTGTTGTCGCCATCCTTGTTGTCCTCGCCGTTCGCCTGGTTGTGCTTTTCGTTGAATGAAACCAGATCGCGCAGGGTGAACCCATCGTGCGCGGTCACAAAATTGATGCTGGCAGTCGGCGTCTTGCCGCTGCCCTGGTAAAGATCCGAGCTGCCGCACAGCCGGTAGGCGAGGTCGCGCATGTGGCCGGAGTCTCCCTTCCAGTAGGGGCGGACGGTATCGCGGTAACGGCCGTTCCATTCCGCCCAGAGCACGGGAAAGTTGCCGACCTGGTAGCCGCCCTCACCCACGTCCCACGGTTCCGCGATCAATTTCACCTGCGAGATGATCGGATCCTGGTGAATCACGTCGAAGAAGGACGAGAGCCGGCTGACCGAGTGCAGCTCGCGCGCGAGCGCCGGCGCCAGATCGAAACGAAAGCCGTCGACGTGCATTTCCGTCACCCAATAACGCAGGCTGTCCATGATGAGCTGGAGCACCCGGGGGTGCGGCACGTTCAGGGTGTTGCCGGTGCCGGTGTAGTCCATGTAATGGCGGGCATCGTTCGGGACCAGCCGGTAGTAACTCGCATTGTCGATCCCGCGGAAGCTGAGCGTCGGCCCCAGGTGGTTGCCTTCCGCCGTGTGATTGTAGACCACGTCGAGAATTACCTCCAGGCCGGCGGAGTGGAGGGTCTTTACCATCGTCTTGAACTCGTACACCTGGCCGCCCATGTCGCCGACGCTGCTATAGGCCGCCTCCGCGGCGAAGAAGCCCATCGTGTTGTAGCCCCAGTAATCGATCAGCTTTTTGTCGATGAGGTGCTTGGAGGTGATGTAGTGGTGCACCGGCAAAACCTCGATCGCCGTCACTCCGAGCTTCTTAAAGTAGTCGATGGCCTGTGGGCTCGCCAGCCCAGCATAGGTCCCGCGCAGATTTGCCGGAATCTCATCCCAGAGCTCCGAGAAACCCTTGACGTGCACCTCGTAGATCACGGTCTCATCCAGCCGATGGTTGGGCCTCGCGTCGGTGCCCCACGCATACGATGGATCGATCACCACTGCTTTCGGGATGCGCGCGGCGTTGTCCCGGGCATCAAAGGACAAATCTCCGGCCTCGTGGCCGATGGTGTAGCCAAACATCTCTTCCGACCAGTCGACCCGCCCGGCGATCGCGCGGGCATAGGGATCGAGCAGAATCTTGTTCGCGTTGAAGCGGTGGCCATGCTGCGGCTCGTAAGGACCGTGCACGCGGTAACCGTAAAGCTGGCCCGGGCGAACTTCCGGCAGGAAAGCGTGCCAGACGTGATTGGCCCGCTCGGCGAATTTCACCCGCGCGGTTTCCACTTCGCCGAGCTTGTCGAAGAGGCACAATTCAACCCCGGTGGCGTGCTCCGAAAACAGCGCAAAATTCACGCCGTCGCCCGTCCAGGTCGCTCCGAGGGGATAATAATGCCCCTTCCAAATCTGCGTGATCTTGCCGTTGCCCGACTTCTCCACGCTACCGGCGTTCTCCACGGTCTTGTCGCCCGAAGCCGGGCGGCGCTTTTTCTTCCCCTTGGGGGACACTTTGCTTTCGGTGGCGGGCATGTGGGCGCGAGTTGGAGTCGTTGGAGCTTTTCGAAAAAAGACGGACACGCGGAACCGCGGTACGTTCGCAAGGTTGCCGGTTTCTGTCCGCGGCCGCAGCGGCTGCGGTTTGTTTGTAACGCAGGCGTCCCGCCTGCCTGCCTTATCCGTCTCGTTATCCCCGAGCGCTCCCGGGTGGAGCGCATGACACCCGCGCGTCTGGTTCAGCGTGCCACCTGCCGGACCAGCCACCGGCGAAGCCGATGGAGAATTTCGGTGAGGGAGCCCTCGGGCAGGCGGGCTGGGACGCGGCCATTGACCCGCAGCGCAAACCGGCGCTCGCCCCACTGCCCGCGCGTTTCAATCAACTCGACTTTGAGGGTGATTTGGAATTTCTGATCCTTGATCGAAATCCGAAATCGCGCGGGAGAGCGGGCCATGGCCCATCCCAAAATCTAACCCCACAAAATGCACAACCGCTTAATCTACCCAATTCTGGGTACGCAGTGCATGAAACGCGGTGCAGCCGAATAACACTGTTCGGCCCAAGCAAAGTGAGTATTGTATTAGTTCCCATGCGCGCGCCAATACCTGGCTCACGCGAAGCCGCGAAGCCGCGAAGAAGGCAGGATTGCTTCGCGCCTTCGCGGGTTCGCGTGAGCCCCTGCCTGGAAAAACTTATCAGCGGCGTTCCACCCAAAGATCGCGCTATTCATCACCGCCGTGAGCGAGCACTCCCAGTCGCCGAACCAGACGCCAGAGCCAACGCCGGGGCTGGGGGTGGTTCGTTCGCTTTTCCCGCAGGCGAAACTCCGTGGTAATTTGCCCGGCGCGGCTCATCTTTAACGTTAGGCAAAGAAAAGATGGAAGCGCGCTACAGTTTCAATCCACCTCGGTCGCTCACCGAAAGAGAGCGGTCCGTGACGTGCTGGATCATCGAGCATGGCGACGCGCCGAAAGCAGAAAGAGAAGGGTTTCTTGCGCAGCTTGAAGCAGCGACCGTCGTCAGAAGATGTGCCTGTGGCTGTGCGAGCGTTGATTTCGCGATTCGTGGCGAAGAAGCGCCGACAGGAGTAGGTCTTGAGATCATCGGTGATTTTCTGTGCGGCGACGAAAAGTCTGGCATCAATGGCGTGTTTGTCTTCGCGCGGTCTGGCGTGTTGGCTGGAGTTGAGATTTATCAGCTCAGCGACGAAAAGATTCACACTGAGCTTCCCGTTCCCGAAAGTCTGAGAGCATTCGATGCACCCCAAACCGCCTAACTCTGAGAGTTCTGTGTCGCAGCAGCCGACACAGGACTCCGGTTGAACAAGCCCGTTCCGAGTGACGGGGGCAGGTCGAGTCCGCTTTATGCGGATTGTATTTTCGGGCGGTCGGGGTCGGCGCGGCGGTCGGGCCAGTCTGGCCGCGGGGCCCCGGCCGGCGGTAGATTGCTTTTCCACTTCGGCGCGGCGCCGGACGACTTCGCCATCGCCAGGCCGCGGGGCGCGTAATTGTTTGTCGGTGACACCGGCGACGCTCCGCCCGGCGCCCGCCGGTGGGCGGGCGCGCGCTGTCTTGTTCAAGGCATGCTGCGCCACGAGGTGATCGTAGACCGCGACCTGGAGCCCGCCCCCTTCGACGGCGAAGGCGGCCGCGGCCGATCCTGGTGGCAGGAGTGAACAAACCCTATCACCCGCAGATGGCGCAGATTGAAACAGCCAAACCCGAATGATCGACCCGAGCCGGTCGGCGCTTTTCGGTTCAATCATCCCTGCCTTGATCCTTCATCCGCGCTATCTGCGAAATCTGCGGTGAAGCCTTGTCGGTGGGACCAGCCAAAAGACCTCAGCCGCTACCTTTCATGCCTTCTGCAGAGCCAGGAGTTACGCCAGGCAGGGTCGTGGCTTTAGGTTTCGGCAAAACAAAACCCCATGAACAAGTATTTCCTCGCTGTTCTTGTACTTTCGACCGGCGCGATCCCCGCCGATGACCCCTCGCTGGCGTTCACCAAAAAGAAGCCGAACAAGGCGCCGAGGCGGCGGCGGGGCCGTGTTACGGGGGCTTGAAAAAGCGCCGCCCCGCCGGTGCCAATGGTTGCACTCCAACCGGTGAAGCGCTTACTTTCGGCTACCAACGCATGTCCGATTTGACCGCCACCCACGTCCCACCCGCTCCGCCGGCCGCCCCCGCCGGCGCTTTGCCGGAAGGCGTGCGGGCCGGGAATGAAAACCTCATTGTGCTGGCGCCGGAGGCCGGCACCAAGGTTAACGCGCTGATTGCCCGGGAAAAACAGGGGGACTACCTGCGCGTTGCCATCACCGGCGGCGGCTGCAACGGCCTGAGTTACAAGATGAAGTTCGTGCCGGAGCCCAAGCGCGGGGACATCCTGGTGCGCACGGCGGGGATCCCGGTGGTGGTCGACAGCAAGAGCGCCCTGTATCTGAAAGGGACGCGCCTGGACTACTCCCAGGCGATGGTGGCGGGTGGGTTTAAGTTCTCCAACCCCAACGCGAAAGCGAGTTGCTCCTGCGGGGAGAGCTTCAGCGTTTGAACCGGATTTTTCCCTATTCAAATAACCCTTGCCCCCGGGGTCGTTCCGCCTGAAAAGCGCAGCCGACCAGACACGCAGTCCAACCTTAATTGATGGCAAATTCGTTTCCTTCCGCCGGCGGCGGCAACCGCTCCGGCTCTTACCAGCGTCGTAATACCGACCCGTTTGCGGCCATCCGCCGCAACCACCGCATCAAGGTCCCGCAGGTCCGCGTGATTTCGCCCGAGGGCAAACAGCTCGGGGTTCTGGATACGCCGAAAGCCGTCAACCTCGCGCTCGAGGTCGGCCTGGATTTGGTCGAAGTGGCGCCGAACGCGGTGCCGCCCGTCTGCCGCATCATGGATTTCGGCAAGTACGTGTACGAGGAGCAGAAAAAGCACTCCCACGCCAAGGCGACCGGCAGCAAGATCAAGGAGATCGAGTTTACCGCGCGGATCGAGCAGCACGATTACGAGACGAAGCTGCGCCACGCCGAGGAATTCCTCGACCATGGCAACAAGGTGAAGATGCGGCTCAAGTTCCGCGGCCGCGAGATGGCACACACCGACATCGGCTTCAATGTGATGAAGCGGGCCGTCGCCGATCTGACCAGCATGGGCAATCCCGATGCCGATCCTAAGCTGATCGGCCGCAATATTCACGTGATGCTCACCCCGCTGCCGCCCAACAAGCGCAAGCCGAAGTTTCACGAGCGCGCCCACGATCATCAGCCCGATGACGCGCCGGCGCCGGTCAACGGCAAGGAGGAGTCGCGTAATTCCGGCTCCGGTTCGAATCCGCCGCATCCGGCGCGCTAGGCTGTCGCCGCCATGTTCCCGGCGGCTGCCCGACTTCTGACGGTGGTCTTCGCCTGCGGAATTGCCGGCGGCGCTTTGGCGCTCGGCGAGTCGGCCGTGCGGTCTCCGCCCACCCGCCCCGGGGCCACCGGGGCCCCGCCTTCTGCCCCCACCGCGCCCGCCATCGTCGCGCCGCTCAGCCTGAAGCGGATCGGCGGGATCGATCATGTCAGTGCCGCGGACATTGCGCGGCGCCTGAACCTGAAATTCACCTGGCTCCAGCGCGGCCGGAAAGCCACGCTGACCGGCCCGAACGCGCAGGCGGAAATCGAAAACGACAGCCGCGAAGTCATGGTGAACGGGCTGCGGGTATTTCTCGGGCACCCGGTCACCGACGCGGGCGGCCAGCTCTATGTCAGCCGCACCGATTTCGAGTCCTGCCTCGCGCCGCTGCTGCAGCCGGGTCACGGCGTGCCCATCCCGCCGCCGCCGAAGATCATCGCCTTGGATCCAGGGCATGGCGGGCGGGATACCGGCACGAGCATCAACGAAAAGATTTATGCGCTCGACGTCGCGCAGCGCGCGAAACAACTCCTCGAAGCGGCGGGATTCCGCGTGGTGCTCACCCGCGACAAGGATAAATTCGTCGAGATCATCGATCGTCCGCTGATCGCCAACACGCAGAAGGCCGATCTGTTCGTCAGCATTCATTTCAACGCGCTGCTCCGCGATACGAAGACCTCGGGCGTCGAAATCTTCACCTTTGCCCCGCGTTCGCAGCGCTCGGCCGAGGCCTGGAGCCCGCGCCAGCGCGACGACAAGGAGGACTTCCTGTCCCCGGCCAATCGTTTCGATCACTGGAATACCGTGCTGGCGCAGGCCATCCACCGGCGCTTCGTGAACGACCTCAAGACCTTCGATCGCGGCAAGAAACTCGCCCATTGGGGCGTCCTGCGGCCGCTGAATTGCCCGGGAGTGCTCGTCGAGTGCGGATTTCTCACCAGCATCATCGAAGCGCAGAAAATCAGCACGCCCGCCTACCGCCAGCAGCTCGCCGAGACGATCGCCGCGGGCGTGCGCGACTACGCCGCGACGCTCGAGCGGGTGCGCCCCCGCGGCGCGTAGCGTCCAGGCAGCGGGAGAAATAATAAACCGCCGCCATCAGAAACCCGGTCGCCGGGCGCAAGTCAGGTTTTGAGCGCCGCCGGTCTGGAAGACATGGGCGGGACGCTCATGCCACGTGGCACGGGCGTCCCGCCCGTGGGTTTGAACGATCGATCAAAACCTGATTTGCGCCCCGGTCGCCCGTTGCTTCTTTTTGCGGTTTCCCTCTTTCCTCTTTTCCCCCTCTAGTCCTTTCCCATGCGACTCCGCCTGCTCCTTCGTCTCGCCCCCGCGTTTTTCCTGCCCGCGTGGCTGCACGCCTGGGATTACGAGGGCCATCGGATCGTCAACCAGCTCGCCCTTGCGGCGCTGCCCAAGGAATTCCCGGCTTTCGTCCACGCGGTTGCGAACGCCGAGCGCGTCGCCTTCCTCGGCGGCGAACCCGATCGCTGGCGCAATGTCACGGACCTGCCGCTGAAGCAATTCAACGCCGTCGACCATTACTGTGACCTCGAGTATATCCCGGCGGCGGGCCTGGACTGGGCGACGGTGCCGTCGTTTCGCTACGACTTCGTGGTGCAGTTTGCCGCGGGCCGGGCGGCCAACGCGAAAAACTTCTCGCCCATCGATCCGACGAAGAACACCGACCACACCCGCGAGTGGCCCGGGTTCGCGCCGTGGGCGATCACGGAATATTTTGGCAAGCTGCGCTCGGCGTTCTCCGCCCTGAAGGTCTACGAGGAACTGGGCACGCCGGATGAAATCATGAACATGCAGGCGAATGCGCTCTACGTGATGGGCGTGATGGGCCACTACGTCGGAGATTGCTCGCAGCCGCTCCACACCACCAAGCACCACAACGGCTGGGTGGGGGACAATCCGCAGGGCTACACCACCTGGTCCGGCCTGCATTCCTGGGTCGACGGAGGCATCATCGCCAAGGCGGGAATCAGAACCCCGCAGCTCACGCCGCGCGTCACCCCCGCGCAGGGCCTGACCTTGACGGCGCGCCCGGACGGTCGCGACCCGCTGTTTGTCGCCGTGGTGGAATATCTCCAGGCCCAGCACCGGCAGGTCGAGCCGCTGTACCAACTCGAAAAGGCCGGGAAGCTGGGGCAAAACGAGCTGCCGATGACGGACGAAGCGCGGAAATTCGTGGAAGCACGGCTCCTCGAGGGTGGGCAGATGCTCGCGTCCGTCTGGCTGACGGCCTGGCGCAACACCGTTCCGGATACGTACCTTCGCTCCGCCCTGATCCGGCGCCAGACCGGCGCCCCGGCGGGGACGTCGTCGAAGTCTTCCAGGAAAAAGCAGTGAAGCGGGCCGCCCTTTTCGTAGCCGCGAGCGTGAGCGAGCGGTGGTGCGTCCACTCGCTCACGCTCGTGGCTACACCCGGCGTCCACCGCCCCGCGTG
>JBKJRG010000148.1:0-4482 GCA_046594805.1 Opitutaceae bacterium
CGTCGCCATGCTGGGGTCAGCGACCCTAACTGTCGCCGCTTCGGGCAATCCGACACCGACTTTTCAGTGGCAGAAGAATGGAGCGAATATCAGCGGCGCGACGAACGCGACGCTGACGCTTTCCTCAGTCCAGTCCAACGACACCGGCAGCTACTCGGTAGTCGTCACGAACATCGCAGGCACCGTGACAAGCGCCGCCGCGACCGTTACTTTGACCACTCCACCCGCGATTTCGATTCAACCAGTTAATATCACTGCCCAAATTGGGCAGCCGGCGCGACTCACTGTGGAAGCGACGGGTAATCCTTCCCCAGCTTATCAATGGCGTAGAGACGGCGTTAACATTTCGGTGGCAAGGTCGAGTTCTTACACAATCAACTCGGTGACGGCAGGCGACGCGGGCAGTTATGATGTCGTCGTTACCAATTCTGGGGGAACTGTGATTAGTTCTGCTGCGACACTGACGGTCAATGCTCCTCCGCCGACGATCACTACGCAACCGGCCAATCAAACAGTGCCCCCAGGTTCTGGTGTCACCTTTTCCATCGTGGCCACCAATCCGCTCCCGCTCACTTACCAGTGGCGCAAGGATGGCGCAGCCATCGTCGGCGCCACATCCGCCACACTAGCGCTGCCAAACGTCCAACCCGCCGACGCTGGCAACTATACCGTGATCGTTACCAACACTGCCGGGCTGGTTACCACCCGTGCTGCGACGCTCACGGTAAACTTCAGCCGCTTGATCAATATCTCGACCCGCGCCCTGGTCTTGGCTGGCGGCTACCTTGCTCCCGGCTTCGTCTTGCGTGGCGTGGGTAACAAGCAACTCGTGATTCGCGCCGTTGGCCCAACTCTTTCACTTTTTGGCATCAGCTCGCCACTTGGCGATCCCAAGTTCGATGTTTTTCGCCAAGGGGCTTCAACTCCGTTTCTCTCCAACGACGACTGGGGCGGCACCGCGAGTCTGACGAGCGGGTTCGCGGGCGTCGGGGCTTTCCCTTTTAATACGAATTCCAAAGACGCTGCGCTGCTAACCAGCCTGACGAATTCGAACGTGGGTGCTTACACCGTGCAAATCGCTCCGGGTGTAGCTGCGACCTCGGGCATCGCTTTGGCGGAGATCTACGACGCGGATGCCGTGACCTCCGTGCGTTTGATCAATCTTTCGACCTTTGGATTTGCTGGCACGGGCGAGAATGTTTTGACGGCAGGTTTTGTGATCAGCGGCAACGTTCCAAAGCAATTGTTGATTCGCGCGATTGGCCCGGGACTGGCACCGTTTGGTGCCACTGGCTTGTTGGCTGATCCACAGTTGCAAGTGATTCCATCCGGTCAGTCGAGCGTAGTCGCCAGCAATAACCATTGGGGCGGGACTGCGTTGCTCAAGGCCGCATTCGCCCAAGCAGGAGCGTTCGCCCTCGGGGATACCAGCAACGATTCAGCCGTCGTAGTTCAACTGCCTCCCGGCGGCTACACGGTGCTGATCACGGGTGTGGGTAGCACAATGGGAAACGCACTGGTGGAAATCTACGATCTCGACCCGTGATTCTCGTCAAAACCACTGCGGAAACTCTTGCTTTAGTACGGCGACGACTACCGCTAGGATGAGCCCGCCAATCACAGCCAGCGCGACAATCCCTACTGGCTTTCTCCACCACTTTTCGTCGCAAGCTTTTGACAACTTCCCTTCGCTTAAGATTCCCGTCCCTTTTCCTGCGCCGGAGGCCTCAAAATTCTCGGCTCTTATGTCCGCATCGCCCTTCACGTGCAGTCCGGTTGCAAACCCGTCCACCTTCACGTTTTGGAGGATAACCTGCGGCCTGTTGCTGGGTTTGTCGGGCTTACTCATGGGTTCTGTGCGGCGTCGATTCTTGCTGTGACAACTGCGAGAGCGTTGATTTCTTGCCTCGCTGGATTCATGACGCGAGCGACGGGGTCAGGTCGAGGAAATTGACTTCAGCTTTTCCGAGGCGGCCGGAAACGGGGTCAGGTTGAAACCTGCAACGCATCGCTCTGAAGACGATCTCGGCTTCGATCATTTTGAAGGCCGCTCGTGGACCGGCTTTCATCATCACCTGGTCCTCAGCGCGCTGGCTTACCTCTTCATTCTTACGATCCACGCCCGCGCCAAAAAAAACTTCTGGTGTGACGTGGGAACAGACGCTGCGCGCGATCCAGCCGTGGCTGGTGAAATCGACCGGCTTCTACTTTTGTTGCGGCAACAAATTTGACCATGTCGTCGTGGATTTAACTTAACGGAGTAATACTAGGCGCTCCGAGTGTTTTTTCCAGTCCTTCGTCCATTGGGGTTCCTTGCGGTGCCTGGTGGCCATCCCGCGTTGTCTGCGGTGGGAGATCTCACTTGCCAAAAAACATTTGGATTTCGCGGATGACCTCGACGAAGCGGTCAATCTCCGCCGTCGTGTTGTAAAAGTAGAAACTCGCCCGCGCCGTGGACTCGACCCCGAGCCTTTTCATGAGCGGCTGGTTGCAATGATGCCCGCCGCGCAGCGCCACCCCGCTCCGGTCGGCCACCGTCACGACGTCATGCGCGTGGACGCCGTCGAGGAGAAAACTCACCAACCCCGCGCGGCCCATGGTCGGGCCGAAGAGCCGGATGCCAGGGAGCGCGGAAAGCTTCTCGAACGCATACGCGCCAAGTTCCTGGTCGTGGTGCGCGATGTTCCCGCGGCCAATGCCATCAAGGTAATCCATGGCCGCGTGCAGCGCGATGGCGCCGGAAATGTCGGGTGTCCCGGCCTCGAATCGGTGCGGCGCGGGCTTCCACGTGCTCTGATGAAAATCGACGGAGAGAATCATCTCGCCGCCGCCTTGATACGGCGGGGTTTCTGCGAGGCGTTCGCCCCGGCCGTATAACACGCCAAAGCCGGTCGGGCCGCACATTTTGTGGGCGGAAAGCGCGAGAAAATCGCAACCGATCTGCTGCACGTCGATGGAGCCATGACCGGCGCTCTGCGCCGCGTCGATAAGCGTGACGATGCCGCGCTGGCGGGCGCGTTCGCAGTATTCGGCGACGGGATTGATCGTGCCGAGCGAATTGGAAATGTGCGTCATCGCGAGCAACTTCACGTCGCTGGTGAGGAACTCGTCGAGCCGGCCTGGTTCGAGCAGACCGCGGTCACCGTTGATCGGAAGGAAAGCGAGCTGTGCGCCGGTGCGCTCGGCCAGGAGTTGCCACGGCACGATGTTGCTGTGGTGCTCCATCTCGGTGAGCAGGATTTTGTCGCCGCGCTTGATGAACTTGGGGCCCCACGCCGCGGCGACGAGGTTGATGCCCTCGGTGGTGCCGCGGGTGAAGATGATTTCGTCGGCGCTGCGGGCATTGAGGAATTTCGCGGCGCGGACGCGGGCCGCTTCGAAAGCGGCGGTGGCACGGTTGCTTAATTCGTGGATGCCGCGATGGACGTTGGCGTTGTCGCGCTCATAGTAATGGACGAGCGCGTCAAGAACCGCCCGCGGCTTCTGCGATGTGGCGGCATTGTCGAAATAAATGAGCGGACGACCGTGGACCTGCTGGTCGAGGATCGGGAAATCCTGGCGCAACGCGGACCAGTTTACGGCCTGGCGGGGATGCCTCGCTGTGATGCGTTGGCCTCCGGCGTTGTTTTCGGCTGGCGCGCGATCGGTCATTTTGTTTGGGGGATTTTGTAGAAGGTCTGCCATGATATGCGCCTTGGTGGATGTGCATCACATCAGCCCAAGTTGGAGTTTGGCCGCCTCTGACATCATCGATTGGTTCCACGTTGGTTCAAACACGACATCACAGGTGGCTTCGGTGATTTCATCGAGGGCCAGAAGTTTGGTTTGCACATCCGAGGAAAGCGCTGGCCCCATCCCGCAGCCGGCGGCCGTGAGCGTTATCTTCAGGTCCGCCCGATAAGAACTGGTCTCCGCAATGGGGGTGAGTTCGCAGTTATAAACGAGACCCAGGTCCACAATATTGACCGGGATTTCCGGGTCGTAGCAGGTCTTAAGTTGGCTCCACACCTCCTTCTCCAACTCCTCGGGCGTCCGACGCTGACCGGTCGGGCTGACTGGTTTGGCGGCGACTTCAATGCCGAGCGCATCAACGTCTTTATCGGCCAGTCGGAACATGTTTCCATTGACGACAATGGTATAGCTGCCACCAAGCGACTGAGTGACGTGGGCCAGCTCGCCTTTCTGGAGGGTGACTTTGGTGCCGACAGGGACGATCGTCCCTTCAACGTCTCGGGTGAGAGTTATCGGTTCGTTCGAGTTCATCGTTACTCCTTCTCTGATTCGGTTGAAACGGTTTCGCCCCTGCCTTCTACTGCCGCCGCCACCGCGTGCCACGGCAGGAGGGCGCACTTCACCCGCCCAGGGAACTTGTGGACGCCGGACAGCGCGGCCACTTTGCCCAAATCACCGTCGCTATGGCCCGTGGTGATCAGGTCGCGGACTTTGTCGAACATCGCCTTCACCTCGGCCCGGGTCTTGCCT
>JBKJRG010000247.1:0-7143 GCA_046594805.1 Opitutaceae bacterium
CGTCGCCATGAATCCGGTCGACCATCCCAACGGTGGCGGCCAGGGCAAATCCAAGGGTGGTGGCGGTCGCCAGCATCTCGTTTCGCCTTGGGGTCAGGTGGCCAAGGGTCTGGTGACGCGTCGTCGCACCAAACTCTCGACCAGCATGATCATCGTCCATCACAACGGCCGCAAGCCGCGCAACAAGAAGTAAGCCGCCCCTTTTCGCACCATGGCACGTTCCATCAAAAAAGGTTTCTTCGTCGACTACCACCTGCTCGAGAAAATCGAGAAGGCGGCCAAGGCCGGCGCCAAGAAACCCATCCAGACCTGGTCTCGTCGCTCCACGATCACGCCGGACTTCATCGGCCACACGTTTAGCGTCCACAACGGCAAGGCGTTCATCGCCGTCTACGTCACCGAGAACATGGTCGGCCACAAGTTGGGCGAGTTCTCCCCGACGCGCGTCTTCAAGGGCCATGGCGGCATGACCCGCAAGGAGATCTAAGGCGTCGCGCGCTCCGGCGCGCGAAAGGTCGAATGACCAATCCACCAATGACGAATCGCAATCCAGTCCAGCACCTCCTCCGCGGCCTTCAAGCCGTGGCGCTGGCGGCCTGCGTCATGGGTCATTCGTCCTTCGCCGCGACCGCGCTTTCATCCGCCGCGGTCGTGGCCGTCCAGCCGACCCGGGTTGCCGATCTCATCCTGCTTGATGCGGGCTTCGAGCGCGGCTTCCGCCAGGGCATGGTCTGTCGCGTCACTCGCGGTTCGTCCGAAATCGCCGAGGTCATCCTGGTCGATCTTCGGCCGTCCTGCAGCGCCGCACTCATCGTGAGTCTGGCGGCGAAACAGACCATCCGCGCCGGCGATGTCGCCCGCATCAAAGTCCTCAAATCTTAACCATCGACTGAAACCAAAAGGGTAGGGCCCGCGCTCCGCAGACCACTATCGCCGACCCAGGTCGGAATCCTCACCACCCACATGGAAGTCCAAGCCCTCACCCGCAACGCGCGCATGTCCCCTAAAAAGGTGCGCGAAGTCGCCCGCACGATCCAAGGCCGCAAGGCCTCGGAGGCGGTTGATTACCTGATGCTCGTCCCGCGGAAGTCCGCGAAGCTGATCGCGAAGACCCTCAAGAGCGCGATCGCAAATGCCGAGAACAACAACAACCTCTCGGCCGACACCCTCCGGGTGAAGAGCGCGATCATCGAGAACGGTCCCGTGCTGAAGCGTTTCAAGGCGGGTGCCCGTGGCTCCGCGATGCCCCGCCGCAAGAAGATGTCGCACATCCGCATCATCCTCTCCGACGGCAACACCAACTCGTAAACTTACTTCCATGGGCCAAAAAACCAACCCGATCGGTTTCCGTCTCGCTGTCCGCCGCAACTGGCAGTCCCGCTGGTATGCGAGCAAGAAGGATTTTCCCAAGCTGTTGGTCGAGGATCAGCTGATCCGCACCAAGCTGATGGAGAAGCTCAAGCAGGCGTCGGTGCCGCGCATCTTTATTGAGCGCGCGTCGAACCGCGTCCGCGTCAAGATTTACACTGCGCGTCCCGGCATCGTCATCGGCCGCAAGGGCCAGGAGGTCGAGAATATCAAGGCCGAGCTCGCGAAGCTGACCGGCAAGGAAATCCTGCTGGACATCCAGGAGGTGAAGAAGCCCGAGATCGAAGCCGCGCTGGTGGCCGAGAACGTCGCGCTCCAGCTCGAGCGCCGCATTGCGTTCCGACGCGCCATGAAGAAGGCCGTCGAAATGGCCATGGCGCTAGGCGCCGAGGGCATCCGCATCCAGTGCTCCGGCCGCCTCGGTGGCGCGGATATCGCCCGGCGCGAATGGCAGCGCAAGGGCCGCGTGCCGTTGCACACCCTCCGCGAAAACATCGACTACGGTTTCGCCGAGGCGCTGACCGTTTACGGCAAGATCGGCGTCAAGTGCTGGATCTGCAAAAAAGAAGCCGACAACAACTGAGTCCAAATTGCGGATCGCGGATGGTGGATTGCGCATTAAACGCAGCCCAAGCCACCCGAAAAATCCGCAGTCCGAAATCCGAAATCCGCAATCACCATGGCCGCCATCTCTCCCGCACGTACCAAATATCGCAAATCGCAGAAAGGCTCCCGCGCGGGTAATGCCAAGCGCGGCAACACGCTCGCCTTTGGCGAATTCGGCCTGCAGTCGCTTAGCCGCGGCCCGATGACCGGCCAGCAGATCGAGGCGGCCCGCGTCACCATTTCCCGGCACCTCAAGCGCAAGGGCAAACTCTGGATCCGGATCTTCCCGCACAAGCCGGTGACCAAGAAACCCGCCGAGGTGCGCATGGGCCAGGGCAAGGGCCCGGTCGAATTCTACGTCGCAGTGATCAAGCCCGGCGCCGTCCTCTTCGAACTCGCCGGCGTGCCGCTCACCATTGCCCGGGAGGCGTTCCGCCTTGCCGACGCGAAACTGCCATTCCGTTGCCGCTTCATCCAGCGCGACGCGGCGGCGGCCTGAGGCCAGAACCTTTCAAACGATCCGTCATGACTTCCAAAGAAATCCGCGAACTCTCGCCCGCCGAGATTGGCACCAAGCTCCGCGAAATCCGCGAGCAGCTCCTCCAACTCCGCCTGCGCAAGCAAACCGGCCAGGTCGAGAAAACCCATGAGCTGCGCACGCTCCGCAAGGACGTCGCGCGCCTCGAGACCATCGGCAACGAAAAGAAAGCCGCGGGCGAAAAGGGCGAGACACCGAAAGCCGGGAAGCCGAAAACCGAGAGACCGAAAGCCAAGGCCTCGCAGGCCAAAGAGCCAAAGGCCAAGACGGCCAAGGCCAAGACACCAAAAGCCAAAGCCTCGTCTGCCACCTGATTTTTTTGATTCACGGTTGATGTTTCCTGCCGGCCCCGGCGCCGCATGAATCCGTCGGCCACCAAATCATTAATCATAGCTCTTAAATCCTAAATTTCATCGCCATGTCCACCGCCACCACCGGCCAGCGCAGCGCACGCAAAACAGTCATCGGCCTCGTCGCCTCCCGCTCCGGCGACAAGTCGATCAAGGTCACCGTCGGCTACAAGACGCCGCATCCGCTCTACCAGAAGGTCGTCAACCGCCAGACCGTGCTGCACGTCCATGACGAGAAGAACGAGACCAAGGTCGGCGACAAGGTTGAGATCATGGAGACCCGCCCGATCAGCCGCCTGAAGCGCTGGCGCGTCACCTCCATCCTCCACAAGGCCGTCACCGCCGAAGGCATCGCGATCAGCGAGACCGACGTCGCGGCGACCGTGCCGACCAAGACCACGAAGCAAAACGAGGCGCCCGCGGCGCCCGCGGCGAAGTCCTGATTTTTTCGCACTACCCAACCCTCACCGGAGGCCAGCCATGATCCAATTACGTTCCATTCTTGAAGTCGCCGACAACACCGGTGCCCGCCGGGCCGCGCTCATCCAGCGCATGGGCCAGCAGTCCTTTTATGCCCACGTTGGCGACATCGTCACGGTGCACATCAAGGAAAGCACCACGGACGCCACGGTGAAGAAGGGCGAGGTCGCGAAAGCGGTGGTCGTCCGGACCAAGGCCCCGATTCGCCGGGCGGACGGCAGCTATCTTCGTTTCGACAGCAACGCCATTGTCATCATCGACCCGACCAACAATCCCAAAGGCACCCGCATCTTCGGACCGGTGGCCCGCGAACTGCGCGCGAAGAATTTCATGAAGATCATCTCGCTCGCGCCGGAGGTACTTTAACATGCAGAAGTTTCACATCAAACGCGGCGACGCCGTTGTCGTCATCGCCGGCTCCCAGAAGGGCAAGTCAGGCAAAATCCTCGAGGTCCTGGCGGCCAAGCAACGGGCCCGCGTGGAAGGGCTCGCGATGATCAAGCGTCACTTGAAGAAGTCGCAGGAGCATCCCCAAGGCACGATCGCGGAGCGCGAAGGCTCCATTCACGTCAGCAACCTGATGCTGCAGTCGAATTTCGACGCCAGCACCAAGCGCAAGAAGGCCCCCGCCACCGGGAAGGCCAACGCCTGAGCGTTCGCGCGAAAGGGCGCTTGCCAACCTGGCGGCGCGCCTGCGTTACTGAACGCTTTTCCATTCTACAAACCACACTCAATCGCCTCCGGGTCGGTAATCCGGGGCCACTTAAATGAGCTACGTTCCCACTCTTAAAAAACTCTACGCCGAGCAGGTTGTACCCGAACTCGTGAAGACGCGCGGCTACAAGAACAAGCACGAGGTGCCGAAGCTGGTGAAGATCAACCTCAACACCGGCATCGATGCCGAGGCGGACAAGAACCAGATCGCCGACATCGCGCGCGACCTGGGGGCGATTGCCGGGCAAAAGCCGATCTTGAACCGTTCGCGCAAGGCGATCGCCAATTTCAAGCTGAAGCCCAATCAAATCACCGGTTGCAGCGTCACGTTGCGCGGTGCGTCGATGTGGGAGTTTTTCTACCGCCTCCTCGCGGTGGCACTCCCGAGCATCCGCGATTTCCGTGGGGTGGGTTCGAAGCTCGACGGCCAGGGAAATTACAATCTCGGCATCACCGATCACAGCATTTTCCCGGAAATCACGGTGGAGAATGTGAAGAAGCACATCGGCCTCGATATCACGATCGTCACCACTGCGAACACCGATGATGAGGGCCGCGAGCTCTTGAAACTCCTCGGCATGCCATTCCGCCGGATCGAGCCCGCCCAGCAAAAGCCGGCTACTGCCGCCGCCTGATTCTCCAACCTGACCCGCCATGCCGAAGACCTCCGCCATCGAGCGCAACAAGAAGCGCATCAGACTCTCCGCCAAGTTCGCCGCGCAGCGCGCCGAGCTCAAGGCGATCCTCGCCAATCCCACCACGGCCGACGACGCGTTTTTCGCCGCGCAGAAAAAGCTGCAGAAGCTGCCGAAGAACTCTTCCGCCGTCCGCATCCGCAATCGCTGCATGCTGAGCGGCCGACCGCGCGCCTACATCGGCAAGTTTGGCGTTTCGCGTATCACGTTCCGCGAGCTCGCGCTGGCCGGCAAGATTCCCGGCGTCACCAAATCTTCCTGGTAAAACTTACTGGCTCACGGGGGTTGGGCGCTTCGGCGCCCCCGGATATGACCCGCGCGGCCGCAGAACCTCACATCCACCATGACCGACCCGATTAGCGATTTCCTCACCCGCCTCCGCAATGCGAGCAAGGCGCGCCTCGATGAGTGCATCATGCCGCACTCCAACCTTAAGGAGAGCGTGGCCGTTATCTTGAAGCACGAAGGCTACATCGCCGACCAAAGTAATGGCGCGGACGAGCAGGGCCACAAGACGCTCGTCGTAAAGATGAAGTACGTCGACGGGGCTCCCGCCATCACCGGCCTGACCCGCGTTTCCACGCCGGGCCGCCGCCTCTATTTCAAGTACACTGAAATCCCGCGCGTGCTCAACGGTCTCGGCATCGGCATCCTTTCGACCTCGAAGGGCCTGATGAAGGACGCCGACTGCCGCCGCAACCGCTCGGGCGGCGAATTGCTCTGCAACGTTTGGTAATTAAACCGGCAGTCCGGGGGTATTCCTCCCGGTCTTGGGCCTGAAGCCCAATCCGCCAACCCACTTTTCAAAATGAGCCGCATCGGCAAACAACCCGTTCCCATTCCCGACAAGGTCAAGGTCACCGTCACTGGTGAGACCGTTCTCGTCGAGGGTCCCAAGGGCAAGGTCCAGAAATCCTTCGCTCCCGCCGTCAAAGTCACCGTCGGCGACAAAAAAGTCACCTTCGCGCCGACCGACGACACGCGTTTCGCGCGCGCCATGTATGGCACGGCGCGCTCCATCGTGGCCAGCATGGTCAAGGGCGTGACCGACGGTTATTCGAAGGATCTCGAAATCCAGGGCGTTGGTTTCAAGGCCAACCTCAAGGGCAAAACCCTCGATCTCGCACTGGGCTATTCGCACCCGATCCTGATGGACATTCCTGAGGGGATCAAAGTCACCGTCGTGGAAGGCACGAAGCTCAAGGTCGAGGGCGCGGACAAGCAGCTCGTCGGCGCCGTGACCGCGGAAATCCGCAGCTATTATCCGCCGGAGCCCTACAAGGGCAAGGGCGTGCGCATCGTCGGCGAGCGGGTTCGCCGCAAGGAAGGCAAGACCGTCGCCTAAGGAGATCATCCATGAACACTGTTACCAAAGCCCGTCTCCTCCAGAACCGTCGGTGGCGCATTCGCAAGAAGGTCACCGGCACCGCCGCCCGCCCGCGCCTAGCCGTGCGCTTCACCACGAAGCACGTCTACGCCCAGGCGATCGACGACGAGGCCGGCACGACCCTCGTATTTCTGTCCAGCCTCGACGCCGATCTGCGCAAGCAGAAGCTCAAGGCCAACGTCGCCAGCGCGAAAACGCTTGGCGTTGCCTTTGCCGCCAAGGCGAAGGCCGCGGGCATCAGCTCGGTCGTCTTCGATCGCAGCGGCGCGCCGTACCATGGCAAAGTGAAAACATTCGCCGACGCTGCGCGCGAAGGTGGCCTCCAATTCTAAAAAACCGCATGAGCACTGAACCGACTTCCGCCCCCGAACCCACCGCCAGCGCCCCTGCGCCGGCGGCTCCCGCCCCGACCACTGCAGCCGCACCCGCGGCGGCGCCCGCTGCGGCACCAGCCCCGGCGCGCGAACAGCGTTCACCGCGCGGCCAGGGTGGCGGCGGCTTCCGCGGCCAGGGTGGCGGCGGCGGCTTCCGTGGCCCTCGCCGTGATGGCGGCCAGCGCCGCGACAATCGCGACAAGCAGGAGGGCGATGGCCCGACCATGATTGAGAAGGTCGTCTTCATCAATCGTTGCGCCAAGGTCGTGAAGGGCGGACGCCGTTTCAGTTTCGCTGCGCTCGCCGTGGTGGGTGACGGCAAGGGCAAGGTCGGCATCGGCTATGGCAAGGCCAACGAAGTGCCGGATGCGATCAAGAAGGGCACGGCCAACGCGCACAAGCATCTCGTCAGCGTGAAGCTCAAGGGCGACACCATCCCGCACGATGTGATGGGCAAACACGATGGCGGCCGCGTCATGCTCAAACCGGCTTCCCCCGGTACCGGGCTGATCGCCGGCGGCGGCGTGCGCGCGGTCCTCGAGGCGGCGGGCGTCAAGAACATCCTCACCAAGTCGATGGGTTCCTCGAATCACATTGCCGTCGTGCACGCGACGCTCAACGGCCTCCTGCA
>JBKJRG010000540.1:0-3725 GCA_046594805.1 Opitutaceae bacterium
GCACGGTCTGGATCGTCTCGTCGATGTGCTCGATCATCGTCTTGGTCTTGTCGTGCAGTTCCCGGCTGCCCTTGGGCAGTCGCGTGGCGAGCAGGGACAGGTCGAGCTTGAGGCCGGTCAGGGCCTGGCCGAGTTCGTCGTGCACTTCGCGCGCGATCCGCGTGCGTTCCTCTTCCCGGACGTACTGGAGGTAGTTGGTCAGGGCCCGCAATTGCTCGAGCGAGCGACGCAGCTTGTCCTCGGCCCGCTGCCGCTCGCGGCGGTCGGCGAATTCACGGAGGGCCCGGTTGACCGCCGGCCCGAGCCGCGCCAGCCGGGTTTTCAACACATAGTCGGTCGCGCCATTCTTCAGCGTCTCGATCGCGACCTCCTCGCCCATCGTGCCGGTGACGAAAATAAAAGGCACGTGGGGGATCTTCTCCTTCGCGATGGCGAGCGCGGCATAGCCGTCGAACGAGGGCAGGGCGTAATCGGACAGGATCATGTCGGGCGGATGATTTTCCACCTGGTCGACGAAACCCTCGCGCGTCTCGACGCGCGTGAGGTGGAATTTCAACCCCGATTCGCGGAGGAAGTGCTCGACGAGCTCGGCGTGCGGCGAGTTGTCCTCGAGCAGCAGGATGCGCAATTCCCGCGGCGCGGGCGATGTTTCGCGGGCGCTGGCGGGGGAGATCGCATCGGTCCGGGCGGCCTCAATGCTTGATGCTGAAGTCATCGCGCGGGTGGGCGTGTTGATCGCCGGGGACGGTCGCCATCAGGTGAACGTCCTGCGGCGGTTGATTGATTCGAATCCAGAACGCATCCAGCTCCCGGAGCACTTCCATGAACCGGCGAAACTCGACCGGCTTGACCACATAGGCGTTGGCCCCGAGCTGGTAGCTGTCGCGCACGTCGCGTTCGTCCTGGGATGAGGTGAGCATCACGACCGGGATGGCTTTCAACCGCTCATCGCCCTTGATCTGCCGCAGCACCTCGAGGCCGTCGAGCTTGGGCATCTTGATGTCGAGCAGGATGACGGCCGGATTGCCGGGCGAACGGTGGGCATACTGTTCGCGCCCCAGCAGGAAATTCATCGTCTCCAGGCCGTCGCGCACGTGCACGACCTTGGGCGGCGTTTCGCTGGTGGCCAGCCCGTGCATCACGAGCTCCGCCACCACGGCGTCGTCTTCCGCCAGCAGGATGAATCGGCCGGAATCGCTCATGGCTTTTCTTCCACCGGGAGTGAGAAGAACACGGTGGCGCCGCCGTTGACCGTGCCCTCGGCCCAGGTGCGGCCGCCGTGGCGCTGGATGATCCGGCGCACGTTGGCCAGGCCGATGCCGGTGCCCTCGAATTCACTCGCGCCATGCAGGCGCTGGAACACCCCGAACAGCTTGCCGGCGTACTTCATGTCCAGGCCGACCCCGTTGTCGCGCACGAAGAAGACGTTTTCCTTCTCGGTCGGCGTGATGCCGATTTCGATCCGCGCTTCCTCCCGGGGCCGGGTGAACTTGAGGGCGTTGCCCAGCAGGTTGACCAGCGCCTGGCGCATCAGGAACGGATCGCCCGTCACCTCGGGCAGCTCGGGAATGATCCACGTCACCTTGCGGTCCTTGAGGACCGGCTGCAGCTCGCGCTGCACATCCTTGATCATGTCGGTGAGGTTGAGCCGGACCTTGTGCATCTCGCTGCGGCCGATGCGCGAGAAGGTCAGCAGGTCGGCGATCATCCGGCCCATGTGCTCGGAGGAGTCGCAGATGGTCTGGAGGTGGCGCCGGCTCTTGTCGTCGAGGGAGGGGCCGATCTCCCCCCGCAGCATCTCGACGAACCCGGCGATGTGGATCAGGGGCGCGCGCAGGTCGTGCGAAATCGAATACGAGAAGGCTTCCATTTCCTGGTAGGCGGCCTGCAGCTCGGCGGTGCGCTCCTGCACCTGCCGCTCGAGCTCGGCGTTGAGCCGGCGGATCTCGTCCTCGGCGTGCTTCCGCTTCGTGATGTCGCGGGCGATGGTGGAGTAGCCGGTGAGCTTGCCCGCCTCGTCGCGCAGCGCCGTGATGACGAAGCTGGCCCAGAACTGCGTGCCATCCTTGCGCACCAGCCAGCATTCGTCATGGAAGCGGCCCTCGGAGGTGGCCACGGCCAGGGCCTGATCGGGCTTCTTCCGTTCGATGTCCTCGGTGGTGTAGAAGCGATGGAAACGCCGCCCGATGATTTCCGGCGCCCGATACCCCTCGATGCGCTGGGCGCCCGCATTCCAGGTCGTGATCCGGCCGTGGGTATCGAGCATGTAGATCGCGTAATCCTCCACGCCCTCGACCAGGAGCCGGAAGCGTTCCTCGCTCTTGCGCAGGGCTTCCTCCGTGCGGCGGCGTTCGGTGATGTCGCGGATGAAACTGGTGTAGACCATCGGCTCGCCCGGGATCCGGGTGATGGTGATTTCCACCGGGAATTCGGCGCCATTGGCCCGCAGCGCCATCATCTCGGTGCGATGACCCAGCAGCCGGCCCCGGCCGTTTTGCAGGTAGCGCGCGAGCCCCTTGCGCGGGGGCTCCTGGGCGCTGTCGCGGGGGACGACCAGCTCTGCCATGTCCCGGCCGAGGGCGAGCTCGCGGCTGTAGCCGAAAATTCGTTCCGCCGCCGGATTCCATTCGATGACTTTCCCGTCCTGATCGATCGAGACGATGGCATCCAGCGCGGTTGCCAGCACGGCGGCCTTGCGGCTCTCGCTGCGCTGGAGCGCGTCCTCCGCCTCCTTGCGCGAGGCGATGTCGCGGATGAAGGCGGTGAAAAAGGGTGGGTCGCTCGCGGGAATCTGCGTCAGCGCCAGCTCAATCGGGAACTCCTCGCCCGTGGACCGCCGCGCGACCACTTCGACCGCCCGGCCGATCAGGCTGCCCACGCCGGTCATCAGGTAATCGGCCAGCCCGGGGAGATATTTTTGCGTCGTGGCGACGGGTACAATCAACGACTCCAGCCGCTGGCCCAGCGCGGCCTCGCGCCGGTAGCCGAACATTTTTTCCGCGGCGGAATTCCACTCCCGCACCACCCCCTTGTAATCGATGCTCACGATCGCATCGAGGGAGGTCTCGAGGATGGCGGTCTTGCGCGATTCGCTCTCCCGCAGCGCGGCCGCGGCCGCCTTCTGGGCTGTAACGTCATGCAGCAGCACCTGGATCGCGGGCTGATCCTCGAAGGTCAGGCGCGTCGCCGCCATTTCGACCGTCACCTTGGACCCGTCGAACCGGGTCAGCGTTTCTTCCGTGAAACCGGAGGCGGGGCCGCTCGGGCTCGCCGCCGAGTTGCCCCAGGGGCGCGACGAGCCGCGGTCCACCATGTCGCGTAAACGAAGACCGACGGCCTCGCGGTCGTCGGCTTCGATGAAGTCGAGCACCGGCTTGCCGAGCAGTTGATCGGCTTCATGAGCGCCGAGCAATTTTTGCGCGGCGGTGTTGAGAAAGACGATCTGCCCCTCGTGCAACACCAGGAGTGCGTCGGGACAGAGCTCGATCAACCGGCGATAGCGCTCCTCGCTCTTGCGCAGCGATTCCTGGTGGCGCATCCGCTCAGTCGCGTCGCGCGTCACCTGCGTGTAGCCGCGCAACTGGCCGCTGTGGTCGCGCAGCGCCCGGATGTCGACGTGCGCCCAGAAAGGAGTCCCGTCCTTGCGCAAGCGCCAGCCCTCGTCCTCGAACTTTCCGTCCTTCGCGGCGATTTTCAAATCCGCCGCCGGCCGGCCCGCCTCATTT
>JBKJRG010000776.1:0-2524 GCA_046594805.1 Opitutaceae bacterium
GTAAAGAAGAGCTCGAGCGCGCGCGAAAGGCGGCGGGAAACGCCCAGGTCGGCCACCACGACGGCGCCCAGCGTGAGCTGGTTTTCGTCGTCCTCGAACTGCCGGCCAATCAGCCGGACGCGCGGCGTGACGACGAATGCTGCCGGGGCCTGCCACGTCGCACCGAGCGAGCCGCTGCGTCGTGGAACCTGCGCCACGCGTTTGCCGACCAGCCCCGGCGCGGCGGATGCGCGGCGCACCGTGGCATCGTTGAAAATCGCCGCCGCGTCGACGGTGAGCGTGGCGCTGCCGCGCCAGGCGGCGGTGAGCTCGACCCCTTGCGTGCGGATGCGGTCGAGATTAAGCCGCTGGCGGCCGATGCCGCCCGCGGCGAGCGTGCCGACGATCGGGAACGTGCCGGGTCCGCGCGCGATCGTGACGTTGCCCACAGCGTCGTGGAGGTCGTTCCAAAACGCCACGGCCTCGAGTGTGAGGATCGCCGCCTCGCCTGGTGGATTGAGTAGCGCAGGCGTCCCCGCCTGCCTGGAATCGGAAGCAGGCGGGACGCCTGCGCTACGCCACTGGCCCCCGAGTTCCGCGCTCGTGACGCGCTCGGTGCCCAAGCCAGCGTTGGCCTCGGTGACATTGGCGCCCTGGCGAAAGGGGCGGTAGAGCTCGTTGAGCGTGGGCCGACGAAACGCCTGCTGGGCGTTGGCGCGCAACCGCCACGCGGCCGACGGTATCCAGACGAGACCGGCGCTCGGGCTGAACTCGACGCCATCGCGATCGGCGTAGTGGTCGTCGCGCGAAACGACGCTGGTGGTGCGATCGGATTCGCGACGGTGGCCGTCGGTGTCGCGCCAGGCATCGAGGCGTGCGCCAACGGTGGCGCGCCATGCGGGCGCGAGCGGACGCTCGTGCAACGCGAACAGTCCGGCGATGGCCTGACGGCCACCGGCTACGCGCAGCCGGGTGAAATTGCCCGCCACAAAGGTGAAGTGTTCGCGCGTCTCACCGCGCATGAAGCGCAGGTCCGCGCCCGCGGCCGTGCGCGTGGTCAGGCCGTTTCTCCACGTGCCCGTCCACGCGGCGCCCAAGGCGGTGGCAGGCACGGCGAACTGATCGCTGGCCGGCGTTTCGGCGGTGCGGGTGGCGTTTACTCCGCTGAAGGTCGAGGCGAACGACTGATCCTGACCGTAGACGACCGCGTTCCACCCAAAGTTGTCGCCGGGCGCTCCGGCCAGCGTGAAGGAGAGGAATTTTTCCCGGGTGGCGTTGCGCTGGTACGGCGTGCCGTTGCCCCGCTTCTCCTCGTAGTTCCGAAATGCGACGCTCCCGTCCAGTTTCTCGCCCACCGACTGCCGCCAGCGTAGATTGAACCAGCGATGCCGGCTCCAGGCGGCGATGTCGATCGGCCCTCGGCGCTCAGGGGCGACGAGGACAAAGCCGTCGGTGGCGAAGGCCCGTCCGCCGAGATCGAGCCGGCCGAAATTTCCGGGCTGGGTGTGGGCAAACTCGAAGCTGCGCGTGCCGTAGTCGCCCAGGATTGCGGAAGCCTGTGTCCGGCGCGGCCCTGTTTTCATCCCGAGGACCTGCACCACGCCACCCAGCGCGGCGTTGCCCCAAGCGGTAGCGCCGCCGCCGGGTACGACCTCGATCGCCAGGAGGTTTTCGCGCGGGACCTTGGTCCATGCGACCCAGCCGCCGAACGGATCATTGAGCGGCACGCCATCGAGCACTACCAGCGAACGGCTCGCCCCGCTGGGTCCGAGTCCGCGCAGTGAGACGCCCTGCGCGGTGGGATTGGCGGTGAGGCTGTCGCTCCGGCGAAAAAGGGTGAAACTCGGCAGGGTGCGGAGCTGGCCATCCAGCGTGGCGGCGGGAAGCGCGCGCAGGGTTTCCCAGTCGAGCGAACGGACAGTGGAGGCGGTGTGCTCGGGCGGCTGCGGGGTGCGTGAAGCGGTGACGATCACCGGGGCTGCTTGAACGGCGTGGGTGCTCAGCGGGACGGGTGTGGCGCTGGCGGCGCGGGCGTTCCACCCGTTGGCGCCCGTGGCCACGAGGGCGGCGGCCACGCGAGCGATGGAACGGCGGGAGGGCACGGTCGCACGGTGGCGGGGGCAATGCCACGCGGCAAGGGGGGCTTTGGTGGCAACGCCGGTATGACAAAGTAGCGCAGGCGTCCCGCCTGCTGCGGGGCGGATGCAGGCGGGTCGCCTGCGCTATGGGGACCGGAGAGGGGCAGCGCAAGCGGCCCAGCCTGCCTGTATTCGTGCTCGTGCGGAGGGGCGCTTTCCCAAGCGTCCAAATGGATTCCGAAAAGGGGTCGAAGGGTGATCGTTCTGATTTTCGGCGGTTGGGAAACCGCCGCTCCTCGGGAGCCGGATTCCACCGCAACGAGCAGATGCGCCCGGCCCGCCCCCACCCTCCCGACTTTAGGCTCGGCAATCGCCCCGGGTTTTGGGATGGGTGAGGTTCCGCGCTTGGGCGCGGGCACATTATGTCTCTTTGGGAATACAAGGTAATCACGAGCGGGAAAGGTGGC
>JBKJRG010000355.1:0-17019 GCA_046594805.1 Opitutaceae bacterium
AAACCAACGCGAGAGGAGCGCGCCCGGATGTGCACGGGCAAGCGTAAGTACCGCAGCCACGGCGATGCCCTGGATGCGGCGCTGCTCGTCGGCGTGGCGCGACAGCGCAGCGCCTACCACTGCCCGCTCTGCGGCGCGTGGCACCTGACCTCAGCGCGCTAGCTAGCGCGAAAAGTGCGCCGCGCAAGGCGCGGCGTCTTTCGCCTCAAGCCTTGCCCCGGACGAGATGGAGCAACGAATTTTTTAGCGCCACGCCTTGGCTCGCGAAAGTCTGGAACGGCGAGGGCGGCACCGGCAGAGCCGGCGGCGGCAGCGGCACACGGGGCAACCGCAACAGCTCCTGAGGCGAGGGTGGCTTCGGTGGCGCGAACGCCGGCGGCGGAATGTTGAGCCCCGCGGGCGATGGCAGCGCATCGCGGAACGCGGCGAGCTTCAGCTCCAGTTCGCAAAACGCTTTTTCCCGGACCGCATGCAACCAGCGTTGCGGGGTCTGACCGGCCGGAAAGTTGACCAATACTTTCAAAAGCAGGACTTGGGCTTCTTTGATCGCCTCCATGTCCGCTTGCAGCGACATGAGCTGACGCAGCAGCTCTCGGGATGTCGCATCCCCCCCATTCAATTCTCCCTCCATAGGTAGAGATAGTCCGGCAGGAACCGGGCCGGTTCATCCCTGGGCCGTGGGGTCTTCGCCCCGAAAAAGCTTTGCCCCGCATCGCCCGGAAGTGTCGTGCTACGAACGTGAATACAGAAGCGTCCGGCCTGGGGTGCTTGCGGGTGAAAACTACGGCCGGTCGACTGGCCTGCCCCCCCGGTTTTTCCCGGCGGGTTTGGGGGTTACGGCGTGGCAACCGGCGGCGGTTTTAGGAATCAAACCCAGCGCAATGATAGCGGTAGTGGAGGATGTACTGGGGGGAGGCACTGCCGTCGACACGCTAGCCGCGGAGGCTGGCGTGGTCGCCGCCATGGTCACTTTACCCACCGAGGCCGCCGAGGCGTTCAGCGCCCTGGTGGCGGTGTCGCACACGGTGGCACGACTGGAGCGGATCGCGCTCACGGCCATCGTGCGCCGCAAATCCGCCGACTGGATCCTGCCGCTGCTCGAACGTCACGCGCAGCTGGTCGAGACGCAGCACGCGCTGGCGCGAACCGTCGCGGTGATTCTGCACGGCTTCGGCGACCCAGCGGCGTCAGCGGGAAAATAAGTTCAAGCGGCTTCCGGGGTCGGTAGTCCCGCCTTCAGGCGGAAGGATTGCCGGCTTGCGCGCCCCCCGCCCGCGGCGTCGAATGCCGCATGGCCCTGCGCGAAGTCCGGCCTCGCGGCGCACTTTGAGCGGGTGGAAATCGTGTCGGAAAAGAACGGATCGACCTATGCCGGCATTCTCCGGCGGCACGCGATCGCGCCCGGCTCCTTCCTCATGACTGGCAATTCCCTGAAATCCGACATTCTCCCGGTCCTCGCGCTCGGCAGCGCCGCCGCTTACGTTCCCTACCCTCTTACGTGGGCGGCGGAGCACGTGGCGGAAGTTCCTCCGGCCGGGGACAGGTTCTTTCCCTTGAAGAACCTGCGCGATCTGCCCGCGGTGATCGCAGGCTGGTCAAGCGCCGCTTGAGCGAGCAGAAGACGTGACGTATCCAGAATGCGATGGGACAATCCCCGGTAACACGCTCCGGGTTGTGGCCTGTGGCGTTCCGCGAGGTGTCAGGTAGACTGGGAACATGGCCGAAGCTGACCGCAAAGTCTCCCTCTTGATTGCGGAAGACGACAAGAACCTCCGTTATTTGATGGAGGCGGCCGCGGAGCGGGCCGGCGGCTTCGGGCCGGTCGTGGGAGCCCCGGACGGTCAGGCGGCGCTCGATGCCATTCGGGCCGGAGCCAACCCCGACTTGATTCTGACCGACTTGAGCATGCCGCGGATGACCGGCTTGGAACTCATCCGCGCTTTGAAAAGAGAGCCCGCAACGCGCTCGATCCCGGTGGCCATGGTCACATCGTCAGACATTCCCAACGATCGCGAGGATGCGCTGGCCGCGGGCGCATGCACCTTCCTGGCCAAGCCCCACGGCTTCGACGCGCTGGTCGCCATGATGCTCGGCCTCCGGGCCTCGTACTTGGACGTGGCGGACGTTCCTGCCCGCTAGGCCGCGCGCAGCTCGGCTACAATCCGGCGCACGTCGTCGCCCGAGATAGTTTCACGCTCAACCAAGTCGTGGGCAATCGCGTCGAGCGCCGCCCGATGCTGCTGGAGCGCCTGGGTGGTCGCCGCGTAATTGCCATCGATCAGGGCTTTCACGTGCCGTTCCGCCTCGTGCAGCGTGTGCGGGCTCGCGATCGCCTCTTCGCCCTCGGAGCGCGAGAGCGCCATGAAGCCGAGGGGCGACATGCCCCACTCGAATACCATCTGGCGCGCGGTGCGCGTGGCTTCCTGGATATCGCCCGAGGCGCCGCTCGTGATGCTGCCTAGCGCGAGCTCTTCCGCCACGCGGCCGGCCATGAGGCACTGCAGTTTCGCGATGAGCTGCGTCTCCGAATAATTGTAGAGATCCCGCTCCGGGGAGAAATGCGTGCTGCCGAGCGAGCGGCCGCGCGGGATGATGGTGACCTTTTGCAGCTTCATCACGTCGTCCCCGGAAATCACCTGCATCAGCGCGTGCCCGGCTTCGTGATACGCGATGACCTTCTTGTCGTTGTCCGTCATCACGCGGCGGGTCTCGCGGCCCCAGTTGATCTTGTCCCGGGCCTCGTCGAGATCGATCATCAGGATCGTGCCGCGGCGGTTGCGCGCGGCATGGATGGCGCCCTCGTTGAGGAGATTGGCCAGATCCGCGCCGGAGAAACCGGGGGTCGCCTTCGCAATGGTCTCGAGGTTCACGCTCGCATCGAGCTTCACCGCGCCGGCATGGACCAGGAGAATGGCCACCCGGCCGCGCAGATCCGGGAGCCCCACCGACACCTGCCGATCGAAACGACCGGGGCGGAGCAGCGCCTTGTCGAGCGTGTCGGGGCGGTTCGTCGCTCCGAAGACGACGACCGCGTCATCGGTTTGGAAACCGTCCATGGCCACGAGCAGCGCGTTCAGCGTCTGATCCTGTTCCTGTTGCGCTCCGTTGCCGTCCCCGGAGGAGCGAGCGCGGCCCACCGCGTCGATTTCGTCGATGAAAATGATGCTGGGCGCCGTCTCGCGCGCCTTCTTGAATAGCGACCGCACGCGCGCGGCGCCGACGCCGACGTAAAGTTCGACGAAGTCCGAGCCGCTGAGGCTGTAGAAATTGGCCTTGGCTTCGCCGGCGACCGCCTTCGCGAGCATGGTCTTGCCCGTGCCGGGGGGGCCGACGAGCAACACACCCTTTGGCATCCGGCCACCGGTGGTCGAGAAGCGGGCGGGATCCCTCAGGAACTCCACCACCTCGTGCACCTCGTCCTTGGCTTCGTCACAACCTGCCACTGCGGAAAATTTCACGCTCGAAGTCACGGGGCGCAGCGAGCGACCGGAAAAGGCCGTAAAGCGCCCGGCGAAACGCTGTGCGCCGATGATGGCGGCGCCGATGGCGAGCAATACGCCAAAGAACATCACGCTGCCGCGCGCCGCGACCGCCGCTTTTTCCCGCAGGGTGGACACGTGCGCCTTGGCCAGCGCCGCCACGTCGTCTTCGGCGAAGCGATTCTCCCGCAGCAGCACCAAGTCGCTCTCGGCCAGGCGGGCCGTCGTTTCCACGGCGGTGACCACGCCCGCCTGCGTGCGGATGGCGTTGATGTCGGCCAATCCGTTCGCGGTCGCGCGATAAACAATCTGCCCCGCGGTCAGTTCACCGGCTCGGGCCGCGCGCAGGAAATCAGCGGCATCCACCCGCGTCCGCGTGCTCGCGGCGACGGCACCTGCTCCGCGGGAGAGGACAAGATCGAGTGCCCCCGCGATGACGAAAAGGCCCAGGAGTACGAATAACCAGCGAAGGGGAAGCGTAGGCACACCTCCTATGCGCCACATCGGAACTTCTCCCACAAGGATCGATTTTGGGCCCCGCGCGTGGTCAAAAATCGCTCCGTAACCCTGGCCTTCCCGGTCTGCGAAGAGAGTGAAATGCAGCTCCACCGCCAACATCAGCTTGCACGTGCGGACTTGACAGGGGACACGGGTCATTTTCTCCGCAAGTTATTGATCGTTTCGGGAAAAATATTTTTACGCACGGGCTGGGGGGTTACTACGTAACGCCAGGAAAATGTCATGGGTCCACCCGTCGTCTTTTCGCTTTGCCACGGCACTCGTCAGCGAACCGTTCGGCATGTTAATGGAAAACCGCCCACGACGATTCGCGCTGATCCGCGCCGGTAATGCGTTGATCCGCGATCCTTTCCCGATTTTTGCGGTCTGTGCAAGATGGCTTCCAAATCCCCATCTCGCCCCAAGACGCGTCAAAACAAGAAAGCTCCTGCGCGATCCAACTCCGCCGCCGCGAAAAACACCGGCGCGAAAAAGCGTCCGGCGTCCCGCCGCACCACGGCTTCGAGCTCAGCCAAAGCCACCCGCAAAGGCGACACCGCGCAACCGGCCGTTGACCTGAAGATTTCTCCCGCCATCCGGAAGAAGTGGGAGAAGCTTACGCAGCGCTGGAAAAATCTTCTGCCCAAAATCGGCAATGGCGCGAAGTCAGGTCCGAAGAAAACTTCCCGCCGCCGGGGTTGAAGAGGGGTGGCCGTGCGCCGGGGCGTGTGTCAGTTGATGCGCGCAATCCTCGTGCCTATTTTCGTGGCGACTCCCGTCACTTCGCGGATTTCACCAGCGGCGCGAGCGGGCCGCCCGCGGGAGCTCCGTCCTCGGGAGTTTCCTCCCGCGGCTGAATCGGGATGCGCGGCTGCCATTTGAACCAGTCCTTGTCGGCCTCGTTTTGCAGGTTGAAACGCGCGCCCTCCGCCGCCGCAGGCGAGTGGGCGTCTGGCGTGGCGAACGCCACCCCGCCACTCAAGAGGGACTCCAGCGAGGTGCTTTTCACCTGGGCGCCCAGCAGGCTGATGCGGATGTTCGCGCCTCCGGCATTCCAGAAAACCGAATTGGCCCGCACGAGATCGGTGTAGGGCGTCTCGATCCGGATTCGAATCAGCACCGACGCCGCGTCATCGGCCAGTCGGCTGGTTTCCACCGCTCCGACCTTGACTTCGCGATAAAAAACCGGCGCTCCCGGTTTCAACGAACCGAGTCGATCCGCCTGCAAGGAAAAGGCGCGGCCTTCGCTCACATTTTCCACCGGCGGACTTCGCTCGAGGCCCTTGAAACTCGTCACCAGCGCTCCCGCGCCGGGCCGGACATTGATGCGCGGGCCCGTAAGGAGCGTGTCGAGACCACGCACCCCGGATAGCCCGATTTCGGGATGCACGACCCAGAACTGGGCGCCTTGGGCGGCGAGGGCAGCGGCATCTTTTTCCAGCCGCAACCGCACGATGACGCCGCCCAGGTCCTCCTTCAGGTGCACTTCCTGGACAACGCCCACGGCCACGCCCTTGTATTCCAGCCGGGTCTTGCCGGGCTCGATGCCGGAGCCGTCGACAAATTCAATCGTAATTTCCGGGCCGCGCTGGCGGAGCTGGCGAAAGACCATCCACGCCCCCACCACCAGCGCGATGATGGGCACGATCCAGATCAGGGGGAGGGTGGGTCCACGGGAGATTTTCGGAGTGGGAGCGCTCATGTCTGTCAGGCGTTTTCGGGCGGGGATTCATGTTCCCACAACCAGCGCGGGTCGAAAGCGTCGGTCGCAAGCACGGTCAACACCACCACGGCCGCGAAGGCGACGATCCCGGAGCGGGGCTCGACCGCCGCGAGGGCGCCGAATTGCACGACGCCGGCCAGGAACGCCACGAGGAACACGTCGAGCATCGACCACCGCCCGATCAAATCGAGCACCGCGTAAAGCCGGGTCGGCCGGCGCGGCGGCTGGGTCGGACCGCGCCGCGCGAGCCAGAGCAGCCAGCCGAGGCCGGCAAGTTTCAGCAGCGGGATCAGGATGCTCGCGGCAAACACGATCGCACCGATGGCCCACATGCCGTCCGAGCAGAGCCCGACAATGCCGGAAAAAATCGTGTCCGTCCGCACCGAGCCGGGGGTGCTCGTGTAGAGAATGGGCAGCAGGTTGGCCGGGACGAACATGATTCCCGCGGCGAGTGCGAGCGCCGTTGGACGCGCGAGCCGGACCTGATCTCCCGCGTGCGAGGGGGAGCTCATGGTGTTTCCCTGCTCCGTGGGGGTGCTCCCGCGGGTTCGAAATCGAAACTGCCCCATGCGAACAAGAGGGCAAAGGACATGGCCACATAACACCAGAAGCCGGGACCGATGTGCACATTGACCAAGTGCCCCAGTTTGATCAACGCCACGAGCACCGCGAGGACGTGCACTTCCGGCATGGCCCAGTGCTCCACCGTGTGCGCGATTCGCTTCCAGCGCGAAGTCGGGACCCGGTGGTCGCCGAAGCGGGCGCGGGCCAGCAACGTCGTCAGGGCGAGCAACATCACCAGGGGCGCAATGGCGCCGCACACTCCCACCCAGATTGCCAGCAGCCGCATCCCAGCGTCCCACAATGCGACGGCGCCCGACCACGCGAACTGGACATGTTCCCGGCCGAGCTTGTCGACCGTGATGAAGGGAAGCGTCAACGCGGGCAGGGCGAGCGCGGCGCCGGTGAGGGCAAAGGCGAGGCCTGCATCGTGCCCCAGCCAGCCGCGGCGCTCCATCAACGTGCCGCAGCGCGTGCAGTTGGCGCGCTGGCCGGCCCGCAGGTGGACCCTCTTGTGTTCGCACCCGCACAACCGGCAGCTCAATGCCGGGGACGGCGAGCTGAAGAAAGGCGCGACGGAAGGGACAGGATTCATGCTGGGCGGACCGCGCCGGCAGAAGCGGTGGGAGGAGCGACCGGCCCGAAGACCGGTGGTTCCCCAACGTGTTGGGGTGGCGAGCGTGATGGATCGGCGGAGCGGGGGGGCGCCCTGCTTGCCGGCTTCGCCACCTCGGGCTCGAATCGGTCGAGCACGAGCACGAGGCAGGAAGACGTGCCAGGCAGGCCTTCCAAGCGGGACTGGCTCGCCGGTGCCCGCTGCATTTTGCACCGGACTTTTCGGCGCACTCTGGTTCGCTCACGGCAACCCGTCTCCCCATGCATTCACGTTTTTCGTTTGTTTTGGTTTGTCTCGTTGCCGGCATTGCTGCGTCCCATGCGGCCGAACTTCCCGCGCTGCGGGTCCGCCCCCAGACCATCGATGCGAAGATCCAGATTGGCTACGGGCTCGCGATTGCGGACGTGGACGGCGATGGCAAAGACGACATCCTGCTGGCGGATGCGAAGCAGATCGTCTGGTACCGGAATCCCGGCTGGGAAAAGTTCGTCATGGCCGAGCAGCTGACCACCCGCGATCACGTGTGCATTGCGGCGCGTGATCTGGACGGCGATGGCAAGGCAGAGGTCGCCGTGGGCGCGGAATGGAACCCGGGCGACACCCTGAACAGCGGCGCGGTCTTCCTCCTCGAGGCGCCGGCCGATCGCACGCAGCGCTGGACGGCAAAAAAGCTGCCGCACGAACCAACGACGCACCGGATGAACTGGGTGCGCGGCGCGGACGGAAAATTTTCTCTCGCGGTGCTGCCCCTGCACGGCCGCGGTAACAAGGCCGCGACCGGCGAGGGAGACGGCGTGAAATTCATTTCCTACAGCTGGCCCTGGCGCGAGGGCAGCCCGACGTCTTCGCTCTTCCCGGCCGAGGCGGTGCTGCACCAAACCCATAATTTCGATGCGATGCGCGCGCGGCCGGAGGTCGAGGGTACCCCGCTCCTGGTCGCGACGAAGGAAGGCGTGCGCCTGTTGAACTCCCGAAAGAATCCGGCCACGGCGCGCACGGTCTCCACGCGGCCGGCGGGCGAGGTGCGCAGCGGGCAGGCGGGTGGGATGTTCGTCGCGACGATTGAGCCGATGCACGGCAACGAGGTTGTGGTGTACCCGATGCCCGCCGCCGCGGATGGCGATTGGAGCGCCGGACGGGTCGTCCTCGACGACACGCTGGTGCAGGGTCACGGCCTCGCCGTCGGCGATTTGCTCGGCACGGGCAGCGATCAAGTTGTGGCGGGCTGGCGCGGTGGGACCGGCGGCGCCAAGGTCGGCATCAAGGTATTCGCGCGCACGGGCGGGGACGGCTCCGCGTGGAAAATGCACGCGTTGCTCGATGACAACCAGATGGCGTGCGAGGATCTCCGGCTGGCCGATCTCAACGGCGATGGACGGCTCGATGTGATTGCGGCAGGGCGCGCGACCAAGAATGTCATCATCTATTGGAACGAGACGGGCGCCGCGCGCCGGGCCGGCGATGCCCGGTGAACTTGCCAGCGGGCCGGTGGCGACGAAAGAGTCGGGAAGATGTCCGGAATGCCTCCCGCCTAAAGGCGGAACTACGAGCGCGAACTCAGGCATGCGATCACGGCGGATAGTCCGTTCACTGAATCGCATGCGCTGGTAGCTCCGCCTTCAGGCGGAAGGTTTGGGCGAGCCCGTTCGGACTTCCTTCCGGCTGCGGGCGAGGGGGACTGGTCCCGACGCGACCCACGGGACAATAAAGGGAGAACCGTCGGGCAGTGTCCGTGTTCGCAAACGGCAGTCCGCCCCATGGCGGGAGTGCTCCGTCCCGACTAGAGTAGGGCATGAAACCGAACCACCCTTTTCACCGTCGGATTCTGCCGCCGCCGACGCGCGAACAGGTCGCCGCTCTGGCCTACGCCATCTGGGAAGATCGGGGGCGTCCGGCCGGCAGCGATGTCGCGTGCTGGGTCGAAGCCGAGCGGGAATTGAAAGGATCGATCGCCTCGACTCCACTCCCGCTGGCGGAGAAGGACATCGCGGCGGAATTCGCGGCATTCCGCCGGGATGGGGCGGCCGAGACGCCGCTCGACGATGGCATGAAGCCGCTGATCGATCGAGGTTCGCCGGCAGCGACCTGACGACGCGCCACGGTCTTTCATTTTGGCCGCGTAAATAAATGTAGGCCAGCTCGCTTGCGAGCGCGGTTTGGCGCGCGCAAGCGCGCTGACCTACGGTAAAGGCGTTTGAACAGGCAAAACGAAAGACCATGGACTACGCGGGCGGACTCGTGCGAAAGGTTGAAGTATGGCGCCGTTCGCGCACGGTGTCGCCGCGCATGGTCCTTAAATTAGTGCTGAACGGCGTTCGTTGCTGGGGGGGCTGGGCCGGTGCATTGGGGCTGGCCACGGCGCTGTTCGCCGCGCCCGCGCCTCTGCCGGGCAGCCCGCGCTCAGGTCGGTGGGCCCATGAAGGAGCGAAACTGGCCCCCGATGAGCGCGTGGTCTGGGGCAAGCTCGACAACGGTTTTCGCTATGCCCTGCTGCCGCACCGCGGCGTGCCGGGTCGCGTGGCACTGCAACTCGTGGTGCTCGCGGGTTCGCTGGATGAACGGCCGGAGGAGCTCGGCATCGCCCACTACACCGAGCACATGGCGTTCGGCGGGTCGCGGAATTTCAAGCCGGAGGACATGGTTTCGCTTTTTCAGCGGCTTGGCGTGGAATACGGCAGCGACATCAACGCGAACACCGGGTTCGACGCGACCACTTACCGGCTCGATTTTCGCGACAGCGATCCGGCATTGCTGCGCGAAGGCCTGCGGTTGTTTCGCGATTTTGGCGACGGGGTCTCGTTCCCGCCGGAAATCGTGGAGCGCGAGCGCCGCGTCGTCCTCGCGGAGCTTCGAAATCGCGACACGCTGACCGACAAGCAGCAGCAGGCGTCAATGCCGCTCTGGTTTCGCGGCCTGCAATTCCCGCGCCGGATGCCTGGCGGCAGCGAGGCCTTGATCCAGAAATTCACCCGCGAACAGTTCCTGGCATTTTATCGGCGCTGTTATCGCCCGGACCTGATGATCCTCGTCGGCTCCGGCGATCTCGATCCGGCGGCCATGGTTTCGCAGGTGCGCGAGCTCTTCGGCGACATGATGCGGCCGGCCGAGCCGATTCCGACGCGGGAGGAGGGCAAGCTCGATGCGCGCGCCTTGCGCGCGGGAATTTTCCGCATCTCCGGCGTGCCGTCGGCGACCACCGAGGTCGGGTCCGTCCTCGCCTTGCCGGTCGTGCCCGACTCCCGCGAAGCGCATTTCGAACGGCAGCGCCGGGAGTTTGTCATGGCCGTTTTCGCCGAGCGGCTCCGCACGGATATATCGTCCGGCTCCGGCGGGGAGGCGGGTTACGAGGAATTGATGGGCCATGGTCTGGCCGTGGCCACCCTTAGCGTCCCGGCGGCGGGTTGGTCGGAGGGTTTTCGCGCGCTGGACGAAATGGTCCGGCTGACGGTCGAGCGCGGACTGGACCGGGGAGATCTCGAAACGTTGAGGCGCCGCCAAATCCGGCTCGCGAGCCACATGCTGGCGCAGCTGCCGACGATGGATCCGGGCCCGATGTGCGAGGCGCTGACGGAATCGATTCTCTCCCATCGCGTGTTCGAGGGTTTCGAACGGAAATTCACCTGGATGCGCGAATCGCTCGAGCGAATCACGCCGGCCGAGGCGCAGCAGGTTTTTCGCGGAATGTGGGCGCCTGCCACGATGGCGTTTCACGTGGCCGGCGGCGTGGATATCGAGCTCTCGCCGGAAAAAATCCTGGCCGATGTGCAGAAGCGCCGCCGCAACGGGCTGGGGAACGTGATGGCCCGCCAGCACCGTGAGACGCCCTTCACCCTGCCGAAATTCAGCCAGCCGACCGCTGTGGTCGAGCGACAGGAACTCAGTGCGCTCGGGGCGCACCTGATGCGCTTCGGTAACAACGTGCGGCTCAATTTTGCCCCGAGCCAGCAGGAGCCGGGCCTGGTCCGCGCCATCGTGCGCGTGGGCGCAGGTCTGCTCGACATGCCGGGCAACAAACCGGCCTTGAAGGAATTTGGACTCAATACCTTGCTGGCGAGCGGGGCGGTGCATTTCCGACCCGAGCAGTTGAACGCACTGCTGGCCGAGCGCTTCCTCGAATTCGATTTTTCGATCGGCGATCGCGATGCCTTCACGTTCCAGGGGTTGATGGCGGTGGAACAGCTCGAGCCCTTCCTCGGCATCGTCGCCGACGTGCTCCATGCGCCGCAATTCAACAGCTATGTCCACCAGGACGAACGACTGCGCGCCGCCATGGGCCGCGCGATGAGCAGCATGGGCATGCGCGATGGCATGCGCGAATTGAACGACCACCTCTTCAAGGGTGACGCGCGTTTCACCTCGGGCCAGCCGCTGGATTACCTCTCCATGAGCGTGATCGATGTCCGGCGCTGGATGGAGCCGGCGCTGGCGCGGGGCTATGTCGAAGTCACGCTGGTCGGCGACCTCACCGCGGAGACGGCCATCGGCACGATGAGCAAAACGCTCGGGGCCATCCGCCCGCGCGCGGAAAAGAAAATTCCCGCCAGTCCGCCGAAGCCGGTCACGGTCACGGCCCCGGCCGGTTTTAAGCGGATCGAGTTTGTCGGCGAGCAGAACATCGGGCTGGCCGTGGGCACGTGGCCCATTACCGAGGCGATGCACGTGCGCGATCAGGCGGCGTTGCAGGTGCTGGCCAAGGTGCTGGAAATCCGGGTACGCACGGAGGTGCGGGAGAATCTCGGGCTGGCCTATTCGCCCTCCGCCGAGTTTCGCCCCTATGATGGCTTCCCGGCGTTCGGGCTGCTGCGCGCCCAGATCGATTGCGCGCCCCGCGACACGACCCGGGTGGCGGCGCTGGTGGAAGGCATCGGCGCGCGGGTGGCGGCCGAGGGCGTGACGGAAGGCGAGTTCATCGGGGCCCGCGGCATCCTCAGGAGCCAGCTCCGGCAGGCCTTCCGCGAAAACGGGTTCCTGAGCGGCATGCTGATGCGCGCGCAGGAGCGGCCCGAGGAGACCGAGGAAATCGTGAGCCTCCACGGCGGGCTGATGGACACCGTGACGCGCGCCGAGGTGAATGCGTGGGCCGCGAAAATACTCCCGAAAACAAATTGCCGCTCCGCCGCGATCGTGCCGAAGGCGTTCGTGGGGATCTTCGAGGGCTCGAAGCCGTGAGTGGCTGCGGCATCCTGCCGCAGATCATCGGCTGGAAGCCGATGCCACGTCACACCCCGCCGAAAAATTTCTGGATTCGCCGCAGGCTTTTCACCAACAGATCGATCTCCTCCGGCGTGTTGTAGACGTAGAAGCTCGCGCGCGTCGTGCTGGTCAGCCCGAGTTTTTTCATGAGCGGCTGGTTGCAATGGTGCCCGCCGCGCAGCGCGATGCCGTCCTCGTCCGCGAAGGTGACGACGTCATGTGAGTGCACGTCAGGGAACGCAAAGCTGACGATGCCGGTGCGCTGCGACGGTGGGCCCATGATCCGGATGCCGGGCAGCTCGGAGAGTTTTTCGTAAGCCAGCTGGCCGAGCTCGGCGTCATGCTGCGCGATCTCCCGCCGGCCGAGCGTGTCCAGGTAGTCGCAGGCTGCGCCCAGCGCGACGGCGTCGCCGAAATTCGGCGTGCCGGCCTCGAAGCGTTCGGGCGCCGGCTTCCATTTCGACTGGTGATATTCCACCACCGAGATCATCCCGCCGCCGCCTTGCCACGGTGGCATGGCATTGAACAGCGCGCGCCGGCCATACAGCGCGCCGATGCCGGTCACGCCGGCCATCTTGTGGCCGGAGAAGGCATAAAAATCGCAGCCGAGCGCGCGCACGTCGACCGGCATGTGCCCGATGGATTGCGCGCCGTCGATCACGGTGACGACGCCGCGGGCGCGCGCCTTGGCGCAAAGCTCGGCGGCGGGGTTGGTGTTGCCGACGGTGTTCGAGACATGCGTGAACGCAAAGAGCTTCACCTCCGGCGTGAGGAGCGCGTCGAGTTGCGCGAGATCGAGCCCGCCCTCGACGTTGGGCCCGAGCACGGGAAGATAACGCAGCGTCGCGCCGGCGCGCTGCGCGACGAGTTGCCACGGCACGAGGTTGGAATGGTGTTCCATCTCGGTCAGGAGGATCACGTCGCCCGGCTTGAGATTGGCCCCGCCCCAGCTCGCGGCGACCAGGTTGATCGACTCCGTCGTGCCGCGGGTGAAAATGATCTCCGCGGGGTCGGCGGCGTTGATGAACCTGGCCACGCGCGCGCGGGCGCCCTCGTACGCCTCGGTCGCGCGGTTGGACAGCGCATGCAGCCCGCGATGGACGTTGGCGTTGTCGCGCTCATAGAACCGCGCCAGCGTGTCGATCACGACCTGGGGCTTTTGGGCGGTGGCCGCATTGTCGAGATAGACGAGCGGCTTGCCGTTCACCTGCTGGTGCAGGATGGGGAAGTCGTCGCGGACGGTGGACCAGGAAGGCATCGGCAAAAGGAAAACGGCAGAAAGAAGAAACGGGCGCGGGTCAAAAAGGAGAAAGAAGAATCGGCAGAAAGAGGAAACGGGCAAACGGAGGAGGAGCTTTCGAATGGGGTGTTTCTTATTTCTGCCGTTTCTTCTTTTTGCGGTTTGGGTCTGTCAGTCCGTATGACTCTCCGTCGTGGTTGACGCCGGATCGCCGTGGAGCGCGTTGAGCGCCGCATGCCATCCGAGGGTGGCGCATTTTATCCGCGCCGGAAAAGTGTGCACGCCGGCGAACGCCCCGAGGTCGCTGATCTCCTCCGGCGCCTGGCCGGTCGTGACGATGTGATGGAAACCCACGAAGAGCGCCTCGGCCTCGGCGGCGGTCTTGCCCTTCAACTGGGTCGTCATGAGTGACGCGCTGGCCTGCGAAATCGCACAACCGGATCCGTCAAAGGAAATGTCCGCGATGCGATCGCCGTCGACGCGCAGGTACACGCTGCACTGGTCGCCGCAGGTCGGGTTGTCGCCGTGCGCGACGCGGTTGGCCTGCGGCAGTTTGCCGCGGTTGCGCGGCCGCTTGTTGTGATCGAGGATGACTTGTTGATAAAGTTCGGAGAGATCGCCGGACATGCGACGCCGACCCTAGCGGAAACTGGCGTAAGCGCAAAGCGGCGTTTTTGTTTTTGCGGGTCAGCAGGAGTGAAAAACGTGCGCACCAGAACGGTCGATCCGGTCGTAGCCACGAGCGTGAGCGAGTGGTGGGACACGCCGCCCGCCCGTCCGTCCACTCGCTCACGCCCGTGGCTACCTGGAGGGAGCCCGGCCCGCCGCCGCCCGCGCCAGCTCGAGCGAATCACGCAAGCCCGGCACATCAAAGCGGAGCTGCTGCGCCTTTTCGTAGTGTCGCACGGCCTCGGCGGGACGACCGAGCTGGAATAACATCGTGGCCAGGTTGACGTGCGCGGCCGCGGCGTCGGGTTGCAACCGCACCGCTTCGCGGAATTGCTCCGCGGCCTCGGCCGTTTTCCCGAGACCGGCGTAGGCGCGCCCCAGGCCGTTCCGGGCCTCGAAGGAATCCGGCGCCAGCGTCGTGGCGGCAGTGAAAGCCTGCGCGGCCGCGGCAGGGTTGCCCGCCGCGAGTTGGAGGACACCGAGGTTGTTATGCGCTGGCACGAAGTCGGGCCTGATGCGCAACGCGGCCCCCAGTTGCGTGAGCGAGCCGGGGACGTCGCCTTCCTGGGCCAGTTGCACGCCCTGCCGGTTGTATTCGTCGGCGAGCATCCGGACATTCAGCAGCACGCTGAAGCAAACCGAGAACGCCAGCGCGGCGAGCCAGAGCGGCCGGGCGAGTCGCAACGCGCGTGACGTGGTGCGCCGGTTTGCCTCCAACGCGAGGATGCCCACGCAGGCCAGCAGCGTCAGCGCCGGGTGGAATTCGACCTGGTAGCGCATGACCGTGCCATAGAACAGTGCGAGGGTGATGGCACTCGTGCCGAAAAGCACGGCGAGCGCGGTGATCAGGGCGCGCAGAACCGGCGCCGCGAGCGGGGCCGGCAGCGTCCAGGCGGCGAACACGCCGGCCATGAACAGGGTGACCGGCGTGTTGACCAGGATGCCAAACGCCGACTCCACCACGGCGTGGCCCGCGGGCAGCGCCGGCACCGCGATTTCCTGCACGAAGGGAAAAACCGTCTTCCATGGCACCCATTGCAGGAAATACACCCGGAAATTGAACCACAGGTAGCTGGCACTGAAGTGACGGGCATGGTCCTGCCGGTCGCCGGCGAGCTGGTAGCGCTGGCCGAATTCCAAAATGTCCCCGAAACGGGCGTAGTTGTAGACGGCGAGCCCAAGCCCGATTACCAGGATCGGGACCACTGCGGCGGCAAACGCGCGCCCCACCGGGGCCAGGCCGGTCGACACGGCGCGCGAGCGGCGCCACTCCAGCGCGACCGGCAGGAGTAGCACGACCGCGCCAAACAGGATCGAGGGACGCGCGCCGACCGCGAGCCCGTACGCCACGCTGGCGAGCAGGAGCCACCGCGTGCGATGGACGGTCGCGTGCAACGCGTGCCACAGGGCGAGGCAGGCGAGCATCGCAAACGCGTAGGCGCAGGCGATCGCGACTTCGCAGATCCCAGGAATCCGGAGCAATTGCGGCACCGAGTTGGCCAGGCCGAGGGCGGTCGCGCAGGCTGCGACCACTGCGCCCGGCACGTGCGGAAAGCACCGGCGCCAGATCGCGCGGAGCAGGAATACGCTGCTGAGAAAACCGAGCGAAGCGAAATCGAACACGGCCTGCTTGTTAAAGAGGTACGCGCCGGTGATGGCATGATAGGGTCCGAACAGCACCAAGGCCGGCGTGATTCCAAAATAAAGGTACAACTTGCCCTGGTAATAGCTCGTGTCGTGCAGATGGCCTTGCGCGCGATAGACCGCGTTGGCCTGCGGGTCGTAGGGATCCGCGAGCTGGGCAAGGCCGGCGGGCACCTCCGCCTTGAGGCTCAGCTGGCCCGCGCGAAAACCGTCGACCAGCAGGTTGTAATACGCGCCGCGGGCGTCGCGGTTTCCCCAATCGGATTTCGAAGGCGCCAGCGTCCAGGCATAAAACGCGAGGACCAGGGCGCAGGTGAGGCCCACAAGCACGTCGACGCGTCGAGCCGGTGGCACCGTGGGCGCGCGGGGCATGGGCGTAGTCGGGGCGGCAATGCGGGCCATGTCACAACCGACCATGCGGTCCCCGCTCGATCGCACAAGCCCGACGCGTCTGCATGTAGCCACGAGCGTGAGCGAGTGGACGGGGTTGTGCTCGTAGTTCCGCCTTCAGGCGGAAGTATGCCCAACCCGTTTGAAATTCATTCCGCCTAAAGGCGGGGCTACGAACTCGAGCGACTCCCGACGGGGCCCAAGGTCGTCAGGCAGCGTGAGGCGAATTCCGCATTGTCAGGCGCCGCCGGGAAACCAGCCTACCGGAAATGTCGCCACCGCAGCTGCTGGAAAACCGCGCATGACGACCGAACGCGCGATCCTCGGGCTCGATCTCGGCGGCACCTGCGTGAAAGGTCTCGTGCTCACCGCCGGCGGACGCATCCTCGCGGAGGAATCGCGCCCGACCGAAGATCGCGGCGATGAACGCTGGCAGGAAGGCGTGCGGGCGGTGTGCGCGACGTTGCGTTCACGCTGCCCGCAAGTGTCGGCCGCCGGGTTATGCGCGCCAGGACTACCGGCGCACGATGAGCGATCGATCATTTCGATGCCGGGAAGGCTCCGGGGATTGGAAGGCCTGCTCTGGAGCGAACAATTGCATCTGCCCACGGTTGTGCTCAACGACGCGCACGCCGCGCTCCTCGGCGAAGTCTGGCAGGGCGCCGCGCGCGGCCGGGAGAATGTTTTGATGCTCACGCTCGGGACGGGCGTCGGCGGCGCGGCTCTCATCGACGGCCGTCTCCTGCGCGGGCATCTCGGGCGCGCGGGGCACGTCGGACACCTCTCGCTCAATCCCGACGGCGCGCCCGACATCGTCGGCACGCCCGGGAGCCTCGAGGGCGCGATCGGCGACTGCACGGTGGCGGCACGCAGCGGCGGCCGGTTTGCCACCACGCGCGAACTGCTCGCCGCCGCCGCCGGGGGCGATGCCGGTGCGCAAGCCGTCTGGGGGCGGTCGTTGCGCGCCCTTGCCGCCGCTCTCGCCAGCCTGATCAACGTGCTGGAC
>JBKJRG010000421.1:0-6428 GCA_046594805.1 Opitutaceae bacterium
AAAACAAATCAACGCCCGGGTCCCTGATACTCTGCACGAGATCATCAGCGAGCGGGCCAACCTGATTGAAGAAACCCATGGCGGCTACCTCGGCTTGATCGCCCAGTGGTGGTTTGCCCAGGGCCACCCGCCCGTCACGGAATACGAGGCCCGGCTGCTGGCGCAGAAAAAGCAGACGGCCAAGCGCGGCGGTTCGTGACGTGGAGTAGCGACGGCATCCTGCCGGCTTCGGGCCCAAACCGGGTAAATTTTGAAGCCATGAAGCCGGGAAAACGCCTGCCTTTGTGGCCGTCTGAATGAATTCAGAGAGCCCTGACCTCACGCGGAGGTCGCAGCGAGCGCCACGCCGGAGGATTCGAGGCCAAACCCCAAGACCTATTCCTGGCTTGTTGAATTAATGCCCCGCTGCCACCGCGACCTTTGCGCCCGTAGCGTGATGCATCTTCGCTACTCTCCCTTTAGAGTTCGGCGAGCAACTTCTGCAGTTCGCGCTCGGGTTCCTCGTGCTCTTGCTCCACCGCCAGCCGCAGCGCGTCCTGCAGGATCGGTTTGGCTTCGGCCGTGCGCCGCAAGCGGACGAGCGCCTTGCCCAGCAGGATGCGCGGCATCATCCAGTCGTCCTTCTTCGCGAGGCAGAATTCGAAATGCGTCACGGCCTCCGCGTCCCGGTCTTCCGCCGTCAGCGCCTGCGCGAGGCTGAATCGAAAGAGTTCGTTTCCCGGCTGCTGCCCAACGAGGGCCTGGAATTGATCGACGCGAGCGCCCACGCGATTAAGCCGCGTCGACAAACACCAGCACACCCGAGGCGTTGTCCGGTCCGCCGCGCCGGACGGCCAGCGCGATGATTTCTTCGAGGGCGGGGTGGGGCGCTTCGAACTTCGCAATGATGGAGGCGATTTCCGTATCCGGCATCATGCGGGTCACGCCATCGGTGCAAAAGAGATACCGGTCGCCCTTCAGCATGGCCCGCGTGATGATGTCGACTTCCGGCGGCGTGGGCTGGCCGATGCAGCGGGTGAGCGCATTGCGGTTGGCCTCGTGATAATAGACGGTTTCGCCGCGCGCGCGACGCAGGCGCGCCTCGTTTTCCACGGAGTGGTCCTCGGTCAACCGGATGAACTCGCCGCCGGCGGCAACGTAGCCGCGCGAATCGCCGACGTGCGCCAGGACCATGTTGCTGCCCCGGACACACCCGAACGTGAGGGTGGTGCCGATCCCCATGTTCGGGCTGATGCGATGCCCGAGCGACGCCACGACCTGGTTGGCCTGCTGCACGATGGCCACGAGGTTGGGTTCGTGGCCGGGAGCCACGCGCCCGAGCGACTGGCTAATCTCGTCGACGGCCTGCTGGGCCGCCTCGGCGCCGCCCGGCAGGCCGCCCACGCCATCGGCGACGCCGAAGACCAGCCCACGCTCGTCGCAAAGCAAACGATCTTCGTTTTCGCGGCGGACGCGACCGATGTCAGTGAGCGCCGCAGCGCGGAGTGATGGCATGGGAATGGCCGGCACGCTACGCGCCGACGGCGTCAGGCGAAAGGATGAAATGCGGCGTGCCGTGTTTCCCGCGTCAGCCGGGTGAAATTGGGCTGGGGCAGGGAATCGAGGAAAAGGCGCCCATAGGATTTCGACAGCACCCGCGAATCGAGCAGCGTGACAATGCCGCGATCCCGGGCGGTTCGAATTAGCCGGCCGACGCCTTGGCGGAACTGCATCAGTGCATCCGGGAGGGTCAGTTCATTAAACGGATTTCCGCCCCGCTCCCGGATGAAATCGCAACGCGCCTCGGTAATGGGGTGGGTGGGCGGATCGAAAGGCAGCCGCGTGATGATCACCTGCGAAAGCGCATCCCCCGGCACATCGACCCCGGTCCAGAAACTGTCGGTGCCGAAGAGGACGGCATTCCCGGCGGCGCGCATCTCCTTCGCCAGCTCGGTCCGGGAGAGCTCCTCCCCCTGCATGAGGAAGGGCCGGCCGGCGGCGCGAAAGACCGGCACCAGGGTCAGCGCGATGGCGCGCATGTCGACATAGCTCGTGAAAAGGACGAGCGTTCCCCCGCGCACGCTGGCGGTGCAGAAACGGATGTAATCGGCCAGCACGTCGAGCGCGAGTTTGGCCTCCTGCGGGGTGGGGAGCGGCACATCCGCGGCGGCGTACACGCGCATGTTGCGCTCGAAATCGAAGGGCGACTTCACCACGACGGCGCGGGCCTGCTCCGCGCCGATGCGCGCGGCGAACGGTTCGATCCCGCCGCCCAGCGCAAGAGTCGCGCTGGTGCAGACGACGCTGGTGTGACAACCGAACAACAGCTCCCGCAGTTTGGGCGCGACGTCGATCGGCGCGCTGCGCAGGGCCACGATCCCACGGTGTTTTCCGGTGAGCTCGAGCCAATAAACGTGGCCGTCGTCGGCCAGCGAAAGGAACTGCGAGATGCCGGCGCGGTAGGTGGCGAGCCGGACCATCTTGTCGCCCAGCTCGTCGCGGACTTTGCCCTCCGGCAGCCGGCTCTCGATGCTCCCCAGGATGCCGAGCAGCTTTGCCAGTGGCGCATCGAGCCACGGTTCGGCGAACCCCTCTTCGCGCAGACGCATAATCGGGCGGGCGGCGAGGAGCTTGTCGTGCAAAAACCCGAAGAATTGGTGGCCGGCATCGACGCACTCCTCCACCGCGAGCAGCGCACTCGCGTCGCCCAGCTTGGCCAGGAAACCCTTCTTTTTTTTCGGATTGTAGATCGACCGCAGGAGGCGCTCCAGGCCGAAGCTGGTTATCGCCAAACCGAAGTGGTCGGTCGCAACCTCAGGCACGGTGTGGGCCTCGTCGAGCACGACGAAGTCGTTCGCCCGCACGACACCTTTGGCGTGCCGGGTGCCCTTCCCTTCGCCCAGGTGGATGAGCGCGAAGAGCAGGCTGTGGTTGACGATGAGCACGTGGGCGGCTTCGCAGCGTTTTTTCGCGCGCTGGTAAAAGCAGCGGTCGCACTCGCAGTATTTCTTCGAGCAGGCGGAGGAGTCGGCGCAGACGGCTTCCCATACGTCGTCGCCCGGCCGGGGTTTCATTTCATGGCGCAGGCCCGTGACCGTGGTGCCCGCCCATTCGGCGATCCGCAGCAGCTCGCTCTGTTCGGGGCCCGCGAACAGCTCCTGTTTGTCCTTCAACGCGCTGGCGAGCCGGGTCGTGCAGAGATAATTCGATTTCCCGACGAGGACGGCCGAACGGAAATCCGCGTAGCGCGCGAGCTGGGGCGTGGACTTGAACAGCCGCCGGCAGATCGGCAGGTCGCTCTGCTCGAGCTGTTCCTGCAGCGAAATCGTGTGGGTCGACACAATCATCTGCCGCCCCTGGTCGATGGCGTGAACGATCCCGGGCACGAGGTAGGCGAGGGATTTGCCCACGCCGGTCCCCGCCTCGAAGAGCAGCGGTGCGTCGGCCGCCATCGCCGCCGCCACGGCGCGCGCCATTTCCTCCTGTTGTGGGCGATGCTCGAGCTGCAGCGCGTCCTGCAGCCAGCCTCCCTCGGCGAAAATCTTCGCGGCGAGGGCCGGCGCGTGGCTGACAGGAGGCGGCGCGGAGCCGGCATCTTCGCGAAGGCCAATCATGGAAACGGGTGAGCCCGCCAACCAATGGATTGAGGTCACGGTGGCGCAAATGAATTTGCCGCCACCGCCGGTGTGGGCTCACTACGGCCAATGGATCTGGCCGAGAAGACCGTCAGCAGCAACTGGATCGAGGAACTCGTCCATTTTTTGCGGACCCAGCCGGCGGTGAGTGCCGTCCGGATCGATCCGGCCGCCCACAAGGTTTCGGTGGCCACGATCGGCAACATCGAAGTCGACGGGCTGACGGAGACCCTGGCGGAAACCATCGCGGCGATTGAAGCCCAGCTCGCGGCGAAGGCGGCGGCCCGCGTGCCGGTCGGCTATTCGGTGCGCCGCGAGGGCGGCGCGATGGTGGTGGGACGCAACACATGCGAGACCGCCGGAAAACTTCTCCAGTGGCGCGAGCTCAAGTGGCCCGATGCAAAAGGGGAAGCCACCGATGGTGAGCAGGAGTGGCGCACCTTGGCGGGTCTGGCGGCGACCTGCGGCGCGGCGGGCATCGCGGGAGCGGCGGCAGGTTATTTTTTTCCGGGCCTGCCCTGGCTGGCCAAGGCGCTCTTCGCGGTGGGGGTGGTGGCAGGCGGCTGGGACGCGGCAATCGACACCTGGGCCAACGTCAAGCAGCGCAAAATCGACATTCACTTCCTCATGTTCGCCGTCGCTGCGGGCGCGATCTTCATCGGCGCCTGGGGTGAAGCGGTGCTGCTCTTGTTTTTGTTTTCGGCGTCGGGGGCGATGGAGGAATTCGCGCTCAATCGCACGCAGCGCGCGGTCGGTGCGCTGCTCAAGACCGCGCCCAAGCGCGCTACCCTCGTGCTCGCCGATGGCAGCGAGCAGGACGTCAAGATCGACGACCTGCAGGTCCGGCATCGCGTCCGGGTGAAACCCGGCGAGGCCTTCGCGGCGGACGGCGTCATCGTGCAAGGCAAAAGTGCCGCCGACGAATCGGCCCTGACCGGGGAGGCGAATCCGGTGCCGAAGGCCGTGGGGGACCAGGTGTTCAGTGGGACGCTTAATCTCTGGGGCGTGGTGGAGTTCGATGTGGCGCGGCTGCCTTCGGAAAGCACGCTGCAGAAAATCATCCGGCTGATCCAGACGGCGCAGAAACTCAAGGCGCCGAGCGAGCGTTTCACCGACCGATTTGGCACCGGCTACACCTACCTGGTGATTGGCGGCTCGGCGCTGATGTTCCTCGTGTGGTGGCTTGGCTTCGGTCTGCCGGCTTTCACCAACACGCCGGAGACGCGCTCCGCTTTTTATCGGGCAATGACCTTGATGGTCGTGGCGAGCCCCTGCGCACTGGTCCTCTCGATTCCGTCCGCCATCCTCGCGGCCATCGCGTGGGGCGCGCGTCACGGGGTGCTGTTCCGCGGTGGCGCGGCGATCGAGAACCTGGCGAACATCGGCGTGGTGGCGCTCGATAAGACCGGCACATTGACCACGGGCGAACTGGCGGTGGTGGCATGGGAAAGTTATCCGCACGGGCGCGAGCAGGAAGTCCTGCAGCTCGCGTACGCCCTCGAGGTGAAATCGCACCACCCGATCGCCCGCGCGATCGTTCGGTATGCACGCGCCCAAGGGATCGCCGAGCTGGCGGTCGACGATTTCGAATCGCTCACGGGTCAGGGGTTGCGCGGAAAAATCGGCGGCGCCACGCTGCTGCTCGGCCGGCGCGAGCTGCTCGAGAGCGGTCCGCTGGCGGCATGGGCGAGGAAGCTGCCGCCGGCCTCGGCCGAGCTGAGTGAGGTGTGGATCATCAGCCACGACATCGTCGGGCGGATTCTCCTCAAGGATCAAATCCGGGCGGAATCGCGCGGCGTGCTCATGGCGTTGAGGGCCTTGGGCCTGAAAACCGTGATGCTGACCGGCGATCGCAGGCATGCGGCCGAGGCGGTGGCACGAGAACTGGGCGTCGATGAGGTCCGCGCCGGGCTCTCCCCGGAAGACAAGGTCGCGGCGATCCAATCGTTGCGGGCGGGCGGCTTGAAAGTGGCCATGGTGGGTGACGGCGTGAACGACGCGCCCAGCCTGGCGGCAGCCGACGTGAGCGTGGCGATGGGCGCACGCGGGAGTGATGCCTCGCTCGAGCAGGCGGAGGTGATCCTGATGCATGATCGGATCGAGAATTTCCTGGCGGCCCAGAAACTGAGCCGGCGGGCGCGGGCGATCATCCGGCAGAATCTCACGATTTCGCTGGGCGTGGTGATTATCATGGTCATCGCGACCGCCTTCGGCGCGGTGCCGCTGGCGGTTGGCGTGGCGGCGCACGAAGGGAGCACGCTGGTGGTCTGCCTCAATTCCCTGCGATTGCTCTTCGGCCGGAACGCATGAAATTCGAGCCCGTGAGCATTCGGAAATTCGCCCGGGCGCCTTGGAAGGTCCTCCCGGTGCTGGCGATCCTCGGCGTGCTCGGGGGCTGCGCGGTGGCGCAGACCACCCCGAAGTCCCGCCCGTTCGGCGCAGTCGATCGGGAGGAGCGCGGCGAGGTCATGTCTGTCCGGGACACCCGAATTGATTTGCGCACCGGGAGCAGCAGGGCGGTGCGGGCGCAGACTCCGCGGATTCCGCTTGGGCCCATTGCGGTGGCCGTGCCCCTTCAAATCGGCGGCGAGAAACCGGTCGAAGTGCCGGCCGAGGAAATCACGGTACGGCTTTCGAACGGCCGGCTAATCATGGTGGTGCAGGAACTGAGCAATCCACCCTTTGCCGCCGGTGAAAAGGTCCGGGTGCTCCACGGGCGCCGCAGTGACCAGGGCGGAGAACCGCGCGCACGGATCGAGCGCGACTAGGCGGCCGGGTTGGACGGTTCCGGCCCGCGCCGCCGCCGGAATCCAC
>JBKJRG010000719.1:0-3649 GCA_046594805.1 Opitutaceae bacterium
CGATAACGTCGACCGCGTGGAAATCGTGAAGGGCCCGGCCTCGGTCTTCTTCGGCCAGGGCTATCCCGGTGGCGTCATCAACTACATCACCAAGCGCGCCACGTTTGCCAAGACGCCCACGTCGTTCGCCTACCTGGTCGACAGCAACGGCGGCGACAAGATCAAGTACGACCACAATTCCGTCCTCTCCAAGTCGGTCGCGTTCCGCGTGGTCGGCGCCTGGGAAGACACGACCGGTGAGCGTCGCTTCGAATACAAGAAGGGCTTCAACGTCACGCCTTCGGTGACGATTGTCCCGTTCACCAGCGGCAAGGTCCGGGTGAACTTCGACTTCGAGTACCTGAAGGAGAGGTTCAATTACAATGACTTTGACTGGATCTACAGCGACTTTGCCGGCTGGCAGAGCGCGGCGCGCACGGGCCAGTACGGCACGTCGACCGCGACGCTCTCCAACGTAATCGCCCCGAATGCGGGCAACGGTCTCACGGCCGCCGTGACTCAAGCCACCACGACCCCGACGGTCGCCTACACCACCTACATCAATAACAAGCGCATCGCGACGAACGATCTCAATCTGCCCGCCTACACCAAGGTGAAACGCGGCGGTTACTACATCGACACCGCCGGCAAGACGATTTTCGACGAGGCGTTCAACTACACGAGCCGCGGCTCCTGGAGTGACAACGAAGTCAAGGTCGCGACCGCCGCGATTGAGTTCAGCCCCCTGAGCTGGCTCAGCGGCCGCGCCGCCTGGGTCCGCGACGTGTCGAACTTCAATAATTTCGGCAATGGCGCGGTTACCACTCCCTATGCGGATGGCGTGCATTGGAACGTCGGCGTTGGCGCGGGCGGGTCCGGCTATTATCGCGAGACCAAGACCTCGCTGCTCGACTTGGTCTTCAAGTTCGATCGCTGGAACACCAAGAACAGGCTGCTCGTTGGCGGACAGAAATCCGACTGGCGCCAGCTTTACCTCGGCAAGGCCGCGCAGAGCGACATCAACCTCGCCTTCCTCCCGGGCGCCCGCAACACGACGAGCAATCCCGATTATGCGGGGGCCAATGTGGCGAAGTACAACTTCGGCGGCGTGCCGGTGAACCAGGTCATCCGCGAGCGCAACGGCGCGATCAAGCCCGTGCGCCAGATTTACACGAACTGGGACCCGGGCGCTGAAATCAGCCCCGACATCAGCGTATTCTGGCAGGACGACCGCAACGCGCTGGATGGCTACCGCCCGACGATCCAGAGCATGTACGCCAACTACCAGGGCACGTTCTTCCAGGACCGGCTGACGGTGCTCGCGGGTTACCGCGAGGAAAAGCGCTGGGAACGCTGGCAGGATCAATCGAACAACTTCCCGTGGTACATCTACACCGCCGACATGATCACGAACCCGAACGCCTACCCCGAGGATGTCTGGGGTCATTCGAAGGCCTACCAGCAGACGATCCCGCTCGACCAGAAGGGCCGCTCCTCGATGGCCGGCCTCTCGTTCGCGGTCACGAAGCAGGTCAACGTCTACGCCTCGGCCTCGCGGCTGTTCAAGTTCAACTCGGGTAACGTCGGCGGGTTCTTCCCAGGACCCGGCGTCGGTGACGAGCTGAGCGTTTACCAGAGTGCCCTGGACCACGGTGGCGGCCGCTTCACCTACCTCGGCACGGTCATCACCTCGGTCGCCCAGGCCAAGCAGGTCATGGAAGCCCGCGGCGCCTACGGCCTGATTAAGAACGAAGCCGGCACGAATGTGGAATTCGGCGCCAAGGTCTCGACCACCGACAACAAGATCGTCGGCACGCTTTCGTTCTTCCGCGGCGAGCGCTCGAACCAGAAGTTGGATGACGGCGCGAAGCAGTCCAACCTCGAGGAGCCGTTTAACTTCAGCACCACGCTGTTTGCCCCGGGCACGGTGGGTTATAACGCCCGCAACTTCCGCTGGCGCACGACCGACCTCAAGAATCGGATCGAAGGCACCGAAGCGGAAGTCATCTGGAGCCCGATGCGTAACTTCCAGGCCGTGATCAACGGCTCCTGGCTGTGGACGGCGAAGACGGTCTTCGACAAGACCCGCCCCGCTCCCGGCACGGACCGTTACACGGCCTCGACGCCCGCGGCGAAAATCGCGTCGGACATCTACTACAAGGCCCGGCTCGAAAACGTGCCGGAGTATCGGTTGAACGCGTTCGGCAAATACACTGTGACCGAAGGCCGCGCTCGCGGTCTCTCGCTCGGCGGTGGCTTGCGCTACTCCTCCGAAGCGGTGGTCAGCCGCTCGGTCGACTGGAACCCGCTCGCGGGCGGCTACCAGTCGGGCGATTACCTCGTGTTCGACGCCACCGCGTCCTTCCCGTGGGAAATTGCCGGTTACCGGATCACGACCGGCCTCGGCGTGTACAACCTGACGGACGAGAAGTACTCGGAAGGTTCCTTCACCCAGTCGCCCGCGCGCAACTGGCTGTTGACGACCTCGCTGAAGTTCTAATCGACGGCGCCTTTGGCGCTTGTTTTTTCAGGGCGGAGGCCAAACGGCCTCCGCCCTTTTTTGTGCATTTTGCCGACGGTTGCGGCGGCTGTCCGAGCCGCCGTGGGTTCGAAAGGTGGCATCAGGCGCCAGTCCGTCTGCTGCCGGGTAGGGCTGGCGCTCGCCGCCACGCCGTCGCGCGGTACACGGGGGCAAACCTGCCGTTTCCGCCCCCCCGGTGGCGGGCGGGAATCGCCGGTCATCGCATGCGCTCACCCCGACGGCATGGCGGCAAGCGCCAGCCCTACCTCGTAGTGCGAGTGATCCAAGGATCCGCGAAGGCCCCACCTGCGCCCGCACCTGCGCGCTGCCGCACAATCTAACTCGCCCCCCTGCGTTTTTTCACTGAGGTTTCGCGGTCCTCCCCATGAAAGCCCCGCCCCTCGCGCTCGTGGCTGCGTTGCCGATGGCCGTGATGCTGGCCGGCTGTGAAAGCATGCGCAACGCCCGCATCCGGGAGAACCAGGCGTTGTTCGCCTCCCTCGATCCGTTTTCCCAACACCTGGTCCGCCAGGGCCTGTTCAACCATGGGTTCTCCTCCGAACTGGTCTATATGTCGCTCGGCCGGCCGAACCGCGTCACGGTCGCAGAGACCGCGAAAGGAAAGCTCGAAACGTGGACGTACCGGAATTTCCTCTACGAAAGCTCCGGCGCCGTTTCGGTGGGGGTGAGTACTCCCGGGACCCGGCCTATGGGCACCGTCCTCTCTTCCAGCGCCCCCGGCGGCCCAAGCCTTAACAGCACCAAAGCCGGGCCGGGCAACGCCGCCGTCGCCGAGGAAACCGCGCTGTGCACGCTCTACATCGACCTCCTGGAAGGCACCGTCATCGCGGTGCGAATTCAGCGCTGAGCGCACCAGGCATTCAGGGTTTCGGCGGACTTCGCCCACAAGTCGGCTCACGTCCGCCTCGTGGGTTGCAGGAAAATGAGCTGCGCCCGCGGCAGACGCCAATCAGAACACGCCCTTCACGCCGACGGTGTAGAAGGTGCCGACGCGCACGTGGCTGGTCACGAAGCCCGGATCGATCTGGTAGCGATGCTCGGGAATGTTGAAGAGGTTCCGCACCTGGAAGAACACGCCGGTCCGGTTCGTGAGCTGATACCCGCCGTTGAGGTCCATCATCGTCCGGG
>JBKJRG010000907.1:0-2729 GCA_046594805.1 Opitutaceae bacterium
GATAATGTTGCACAGCTCGTCGACTGAAACATTCGGCCGGTCGATGATGGTGCAGGTCGCATCGATCAGCTCGTCGAGATTATGCGGCGGGATGTTCGTCGTCATGCCGACGGCGATTCCGGTCGATCCGTTCATCAGCAGGTTGGGCAGCGCGGACGGCAGGACGGTTGGCTCCGTGGTGGACTCCTTGTAATTCGGGACGAAGTCGACCGTGTCCTCGTTGATGTCCTGCAGCAGATCCTCGGCGATGTTCCGCAGCCGGGCCTCGGTGTAGCGATAAGCCGCGGGCGGATCGCCGTCGACCGAGCCGAAGTTCCCCTGCGGATCGATCAGCGGGTAACGCATGACCCAAGGCTGGGCCAGGCGGACGAGCGTGTCGTAGACCGAGGAGTCGCCGTGCGGGTGGTAATTCTTCAGCACCTCACCGACCACGCCGGCGCACTTGTCGAACGGCCGGTTGTGCACCAGGCCTTCGCGCAGCATGGCGTAAAGGATGCGGCGCTGGACGGGCTTGAGCCCGTCGCGCGCATCCGGCAGCGCACGCGAGATGATGACCGACATCGAATAATCGATGTAGGCCGTCTGCATGATGTCGGTGATGTTGGCGGTGGAGAGTTTTTCGCTGGCAGTATACATTCGGAAATTCTTTTAAGCGCGAAGACGCGAAGGAGCGCGAAGCAGTCAGTGATTAAACGCGAAGGCGCAAAGGCGCCAAGGTCGGACGCAAAGGCGCGGGAATAGAAGGATCGGACTGAAAGTTCAGGTTCAGAATCCGGTGGATGCCATCCTTGATCAGCGGCACGTTGAAGTTGATCAGGAGACCGAGCGGCAGTTCGAGGAGTTTCAGGTAGGTAACGACCTGCGCATGATGAATCCGCCCGATGGCTTCGACCGCCTTGAGTTCCACGAGTAACCAGCCGCCAACAATCAGATCGATCCGATAAGCGGTCTCGATCGTGCGGCCGCGGTAGATGAGCGGCAGGATTTTTTCCCGTTCCACGGAAATACCCGACAACGAAAGCTCGATGGCCAGGCATTGCTCGTAAGCGCTTTCGAGCAATCCCGGACCGAGGGTGCGATGCACCGCCAACGCGGCGTTGACCACCGCGCTCGCGAGTGTCTCCACATTGGCGGGAACCACGACTTTGCTCATGACTTCGTTTCTTTGCCGCTTTGCGTTTCCGAGAATCCGCTCACCCGCGCTCAGACGTCGAGGTACTGCACATTGAGCGCGTTGTCCTCGATGAACTGGCGGCGGGGCGGGACCTCGTCGCCCATCAGGAGGGTGAAGAGCGCGTCGGCCTTCGCGGCATCCTCGATGTTCACCTTCAGCAGCCGGCGCTTTTCCGGATCCATCGTGGTCTCGAAGAGCTGCTTTGGGTTCATTTCCCCCAGGCCCTTGTAGCGCTGGATGCTGAGCCCCTTGCGGCCGTTGCCGCGGATCTGCGTGACGATCTCGAGCGGAGCGCGGAGCTCCGTCTTGTTTTCGCTTTTCTGGCCGGGGTTTTCGGTGATGGTGAAACGCGGTTCCTCCGTCGCGCTGAAGCGCGTGATGTCGAGCCCGACGGCCGCGATGGCCTTGAGCAGCTTGGCGATTTCCGTGCTCTCGAAGATTTCGTGGATCGTGATCCGCTTGGACGAGGGTGATTTTTTTTCCGTCGCGAAGGGCGTGGGCGTGCCGTCCGTGGCGGCGTTTTCCGCCTGCTCGGTCAGGTCGGCGTTGAGGCCGTGGAGCTGGAGGAATTTCGCGCGCGAGCCTTCGTCGCGCAGGAATTCATGGCTCTCCTTGTTCCCCTCGCGGATCCGCGCGACGTAGCGCGGGAGCGCATGCGTCGCGGGATCGTGGGCGTCGAGATACTCCGGCAGCGACGCGCCGTAGCGGGTCACCCCGGCGCCGAGCTTTTCCAAGGCGGCAAGGTTCTCGACGATCTTGTCGATTTGCGCCGGGGCAAACACGTGGTTGTCGCCGAGCCGGGTGAGCACGACGTCCTCCGAGCCGAGCTCGAGCAGGATGCGGTTGAGCTGCTCGTCGTTGTCGACGTACTGCTCGCGCTTCTTGCGCTTGATTTTGTAGAGCGGCGGCTGGGCGATGTAGATGTAGCCGCGCTCGATCAGCCCTTTCATCTGCCGGTAGATGAAGGTGAGGAGCAGGGTGCGGATGTGGGAGCCGTCCACGTCGGCATCCGTCATGATGATGATTTTGTGGTACCGGGCCTTCGCGACGTTGAAGCCGCCGACCGATTCGTCGCCCTCCCCGATCCCGGTGCCGCAGGCGGTAATGAGGGTGCGGATTTCCTCGTTGGCGAGGACCTTGTCGAGCCGGGCCTTCTCGGTGTTGATCAACTTGCCGCGGAGCGGAAGGATCGCCTGGAAGCGCCGATCGCGGCCCTGCTTGGCCGAGCCGCCGGCCGAGTCGCCCTCGACGATGTAGAGTTCGGTCAGCGCCGGGTCGCGCTCGGAGCAATCCGCGAGCTTGCCCGGGAGTCCGCCGCTGGAGAGCGCACCCTTGCGCACGGTCTCGCGCGCCTTGCGGGCGGCCTCGCGGGCGCGGGCCGCGTTGAGCGACTTGTCGACGATGCGCTTGGCGACGGACGGGTTGGCGCCGAAATGAAACATCAGCCCCTCGTAGGAAACGGAGCCGACGACGCTTTCGACCTCGGGCGAGAGCAGCTTGACCTTGGTCTGCGACTCGAACTTCGGGTCGCTGTGCTTCACGGAGATGACGGCGG
>JBKJRG010000196.1:0-2726 GCA_046594805.1 Opitutaceae bacterium
GATGGGTAAATCCCAGCGGCGAACTGCCCGGGTAGTCAGAACGAATCGCCCAACTGCTTAAGCTGACGGTCACGCTATCGATGAAATGGGCCGCGCCGCTCAACCGGATCAGATCGCCGAATTCGGACGTGGCCGATGCTTCGTGGCCCAGGCTGGGCGCGTTGGGTGGCAGCGGTGCGACAAGGGTGTCGAATTGTGCGTACCCCAGCGGCACATCGTCTGCGTCCGCCCCAGCCAAAGCAGCGGAGGTAGCGGCTGGCCCGGCGGCCGCGAATCCCGACAGGCCGGCGGGCTGTACGGGTTTTGCCGCCAAACCGGCCAGCAGAACCACCGCGGCCAAAATACCGACCCAGGCGCGCGTGCGGCCTGAACCTCCGGACAGAAAAGAAAAAAAGGGCGGTATGGCGGGGATCACAAGCGCAGCGACGGGAGCCCAATTCGCTGGGCTCGACTATCATGGCAAGACGACGGAGAACGCAGCGGGTAACCGACAAACGAAACTGCCCGCTGTTCGTGGTTTTGCCGCAAACTTCCGGTTACGCAAGAACCGTGGCTTACCGCGCCGTCGACCGCTCGGCGCACGACGCCGTGCGCAGCCAGGTGCGACTCAGGCTTTCGACGCAACCCGCGCTGCGCGTGGGTGGCGCCGGTGCCACACGAGTGCGCTGAGTCCCAGCCCGGCGAGCATCAGCGCAACCACCGAGGGCTCGGGAATGATGGCGAAGGTGAGGTTGTCGATAATCGGGCTCCACCCATTGCCGCTGGTTGTGGTGAAGGTAACCCGACCGATCCCTCCTGCATCCTGGAAGCCGAAAAACTGCGCGGTGCCCGTGAGCGTCAGCCCGGTGCCGCTATAGAGCACCGTGGTGCCATTGGCGGCAAACACCGTGACAGTCGCCGTTGAGCTGTAGCCGGCAAAATTACGGAGATCCACGCCAAAGGCGGTCGCCGGGGTCGAAAAATTGATCGTGAGCGCAGTCGAATTGAAAAGGATTTCGCGCGACGGTGCGCCGTAATAGTTCTGCGCATTCCATTGCACGGTGCTCCCCGTGAAAGTCACGCCGGGGACCACCAAGCCGGGACCCTGCGCAGTCCCCGAGGTCAGGATGGTGCCAGAGGTCAACGCATCGATGCCAGTGAAGGCCAGGGCACCGCCAGCCGCAATCTGGTAGGCCTCGAAATTCTCCGAGATGGCGAGCCCGCCGACGATCGAGTTCAGCGTGGCGCGGTCCAGGACGACCGCCGCCCGCGTGGGCGCCGCCATCGCGAGCAACGCCGCTACGGCGAAGAGACTGACGGGAATAGTGGAGGGGCGGCGCATGGCTTGGACAGGTTAATCAGCGGGCAAGCTCTGGCGGCGGCATCGGGGGAGGCGAGGGCATTCGTCGGCCACCGGGATTTTCGCATTTCCATCACGTGCCGCGGGCATTTCCCCGGGTCCTGACGCGGGAGGCGGCCTCACCCTTTGTCGACTTTTGCCCCTTTTTTCACCCAACCGTCGATCCCGGGGGCGTAATGCTTCACGTTGGTATAGCCCAGATTGATGGCGGTGGTGGCGGCGGCCAGGTACGCCGGACAATGCTCGTTGCCGCAATACGCCACGATCAGCGCCTTTTTGTCTTTTGGCAGAAGCGCGGCGATCTTGGCCTCGTGGGCCAGATAATCGATCGCGCCCGGGATCCGGCCTTCCTTGAAAGAATCCGTGCCGTTCACGTCGAGCAGCGTGACCGACTTGGACGCAATCGCGGCCTGGAGGGCATCGTGTGGGATGACCGCAACCTTGGAGGACGCGGCCAGCGCGACGCCAGCGAGACCTAGGGCAAACAGGAGGGTGAACAGGATTTTCATGCGCAGGCGGACGCTACCACCCGCCTGCGAGTTCGCAAGCGGCGGATGTAGCCACGAACGTGAGTGAGTGATTCTCATGCGGCCACTCGCTCACCACGCTCGTGGCTACCATGGGACGTGCCGCCTAGGGAGTCGGCGCGGCCAGTGGGATGCACACGAGCTGGCTGTCATTGCGCGCGAACAAACTTCGGTGCGCGTACGCGGGGTGCGACCAGGCGATGGGATGGTTGCGGTTGTTGAGCTTGGTTTCCGGCGTGATGAAGCGCGCGCTGCTCACGCGCTCGAAACCAAGCGGGGTCAGCCGTGCGATGATGATGTCGCCCTTCTCCGTGGTGATCCAGGTGCGGTCGCCGTGCTGGACGAAGTGCGCCGTGGCCCAGCGACCGTTGGCCAGGAGCGAGGTGTCCTCCCAGACCCGGTCACCGGTGGCAAGGTTCAGGCAGCGCATCTCGCCATAGCTGTCGATGCCGTAGGCATGACCGTCCCGGATGAAGGGCGTCATGATGATGCTGTGGAGCGCGTCGGTCCGGCGCTCGCTGACGCCCGCGCGTTTCCAGAGCAGCTCGGGCGCCGCCAAGCTTGGTGGCAGGTGGTACAGATGCGCCCCATCGTAGAAGGCGGACAGAAACACCTTTTGGCCTGACTCGTCCAAAACGGGATCGGGCACGTTCAGGATCATCTTGGTGGGCTTGTAGGGGACCTGCCAATGCACCTTGCCTGTCGCCGGCTCGATGGCCGCCAGCCAGTGCGCCGTCCAGGCGAGGATCGCGTCACGCTCGCCCAGCCGGATCACGCGCTCGATGGCAAGGCCTCCTACTCCTCCCCGCGCGTGATCCGGCTGGGCGAGCGTGACGCGATCCTCGCCTGGACGGCGCACT
>JBKJRG010000226.1:0-3739 GCA_046594805.1 Opitutaceae bacterium
ACGTTGTGCCCGATTTGGACCAGGTTGTCGATTTTGGTGCCTTCGCCCACGAAGGTGCGGCTGAAGCGGGCCCGGTCGAGGGTGCTGTTGGCGCCGATTTCCACGTCGTCCCCGATGACCACGATGCCGACCTGGGGCACTTTTTCGTGACGGCCATCGACGAACTCATATCCGAAGCCGTCCGAGCCGATCACCACGCCGGGCTGCACGCGCACGCGCCGGCCGAGCTGGCACTCGGCGGCGAGGATGGTGCCGGGCATCAGCCAGCAATGCTCACCCACGATGGCGTTGGCGCCGACGAAGACCTGCGCCTGCAGATGCGCGTGTTCGCCGATGTCGGCTCCGCTCTCGACCACGCAGAGCGGCCCAATCGTGGCGGTGCGGGCAATCTTCGCTCCGGAGGCGATGCTGGCGGACGGGTGTACGCCGGGTGCAGGCTTGGGCCACAGGGACTGTTCGATTCGGGCGCAGAGCCGCGCCAGTGCGACTGAAGGATTATCGACCAGAAAAAACTGCTGGTTCGGCTTCGGCTCGCCCGCGAAACCGGTCGGCAGGAGCACGACCGACGCGCGCGATGCTCCGACCTCCGCCTTGTATTTGGCGTTGCCGAGAAACGAAAGATCGCCGGGGCCCGCATCGGCCAGCCCGGCCAGCCCGCGAATAGTTTCGGTCGTGGTGCCGCGGGTCGATTTGGGCTGGGTGATTTCGGCGATGTCAGCGGTCGAGAACGAGACCTGCATGGGCGAAGCGTGGAGGTTTCGCGGAGTGGTGCAATTCAGCAAAGCAAACGTCGTCGTCCCCGAAAAAAGAAACCCCGCTCGGTCGAGCGGGGTTTCAGCAAGTGAAACTAAACGGGACTTATTTCTTCGGTGCGAGGCCGGGCACCGTGATTCCGCCGGCCGCGGGGGCGGGGGCGGGCGTGGTGCCCGCGGCGGGCGCAGCGGTGGGTGAGCCAGCCGGACGATCCTTGTTCAGGTCCTTCATCACTTCGTCCGTGATGTCGTAGGCGGTGTCCGAATAGACGACGTTGGAGATTCCGATCATGGACGGGCCCGCCTTGTCGAGGAGGATGGTGGCACCCTTGCGCTTGCCGATGTCGGTCGCGGTCTTGCCGATTTCCTCGAGCATCACGCTGCGGAAGGTCTGCAGGCGCTGTTGCAGGGACTGCCGGGTCTGGCCGATGAACTGCTGGACTTCCTGCTGCTTGCGCTGGATGTCCTCGTACTTCTTCTGCGCCTCGTTCTGGGCCTTCGACTTCGCGTCGGCGGAAAGGGCGGGATTGTTGCTCTGCTCGATCAGCGCCTTGTATTCGTCGACGACGGTCTGGCCGGCCTTGTTCATCTTGTCGACCTCCTCCTGCGCCTTGCCATCATCGCTCTGGATCTTGGCGTTATACTCGAGCGTTTTGTAATGGTTGTCGTAAAGCTTCGCCATATCGACGACGAGGATCTTGAGCGCGGGCTGGGCTTGCGCCGCCAGCGAGAAGCCGGCCAGAGCCGCGATCGCGATCAGGGATTTGAGGGAGTTCTTCATAGGTACTGTTAGGTAGAGTGAACGGAAAATTGAACAGAATCAGAACCGGGTGCCAAAGGAAAAATTGAACTGGTTGCCCTTCTTGCTCAACGGGTCGCCCGTGATCGGGATGCCGAAATCCAGGCTCAGCGGAGCACCCGCGACAAAGAGGCGCAAACCGAAGCCGAAGTTATCGCTGTAACGGCTGGGATTGAAATCGTAGGCGCCGGCGTTCACGAAACCCGCGTCGTAAAAGATGGCGAAGCGGATCGGGCTGACGATATCGAGCGAGTACTCCGCGCTGAAGAACCCGTAGGTCTTGCCACCAATCGGCTCATTGAACGTGTCGCGGGGGGCAACTTCGCGGAATTCGAAGCCCCGCAGCGTCGTCGGGCCACCGAGGTAGTATTTGTTGTAGTAGGGGACGTCCGGGCTTACGCCGAAGTTCTGGATGACGCCGCCGCGCGCGATGAGGCTAAGCACCTGGGTCTGCGTTTCAAAAACGGGGAAGAACTGCGAGCCCCGGAATTCCATGCGGTAGAAATTATTGATCTTGTCGCCCCCGAGCGGTCCGCCGGCGAAGTCCAGGTTGATTTCGACCCGGTTGCCGGAGGTGGTGTTAATGATCTTGTCGCGGGTGTCGCGCTCCACCGTGAAACCGATTTTGGACAGGGCATTCTTGCCGGCGAGCGATCGGATGATGGGGGACGCGCTCGGCGACACGTCTGCGATATCGTCGATCTGAAAGGTGTACGACAGGCGGCCATTCCAGAGCTCGATCAGGTGCTTGCGGAGATAGACCTCGAAGCCGGTCTGAATCTGGCTGTAGAAGGTGCTGTTGTACTCGGAGCTCGTGCGGAAGACGCTGAAACCGAGGCCCAGCTGCTTTTGGAACAGCCACGGTTCCTCGAAGGAGAGGACGATCTCGCTCGAGAGCGAGCCGAGCTGCAAACGGAGCCGGAATTTCTGGCCGTCACCCTGGAAAAAAGAACGACGGTTGAACAAGTCGAAATTCGACTGGGAAACCTCGGCGAAGAGAGTGGCGCGCTCGAGCGAACTGAAGCCGGCGCCGAAGGTGAGATTGCCCGTCCGGCCTTCCCGGACGGCGATGCGCATGTTGCGGCGACCGGGGATGTTGGTCTCCTGCGGCGTCACGTTGGTGTCTTCGAAGAAACGCGTGTTCTCGAGCCGCAGGGCGCTGATTTTCATCAGGACCTTGCTGAATACATCGCCGGGGCCGAGCACGAGCTCGCGCAGGATGACGGTGCTCTTGGTCTTGGTGTTGCCCTCGATCACGATCGACTCGACTTGGAACTTGTCGCTCTCGCGGATGATGTACTCGACGTCGATGGCGCCCGTGGCGACGTTCGGTTTGCGGTGCAGCTGGACCCGCGTGTCGAGATAACCGTCCTTGCCGTAAAAGTCCTCCAGCCGGTCGGTGTCCTTGTCCAGTTTCGAGGGTGTGAAAACAAAACCTTTTTTCTGGCGGACGACCCGGCCCAGCAGCGTCGATTCGAAGAGCTTGTTGCCCGAAAACGTGACGTCACCGATGCGATAGCGACGGCCTTCCTCAATGTTCACCACGAGGACCAGGCGATCCGGGCGCGGGTAGTTGAACTGGATTTTTTCCTGCGCGATTTCGACGTCCAGGAAGCCCTGTTCGCGATAAAAGTCCCGCAGCTTGTCGAGGTCGTCCTCGAACTGGTCATCCTTGAAACGGCCCGAGCCGGTGAGCCAGGAGAACATCCACCATTTCTTGGTCTCCATTACGCCCTTGAGCCGGCGCGGCGCGACGGACTTGTTGCCGGCGAACTTGATCTCGGTGATTTTGACCTTCTCGCCCTCCTGCAGCTTGAAGATGACCGTGCCGAAGCCGCCGACCTTGTCCTTGTCGACGGTGTAGGTGACTGAGACCTGGTTATAGCCGGCCTTCTGATAAAACTCGCGGAGCTTTTCCGAGTCCTCCTTCACCTGGCGCTCGTCCAAGGCCTGGTTTGGCTTGGTCTTCACTTCCTTCTCGAGCCGGTTCGCCTTCATCTTCCGGTTCCCCTCGAAGCGCACGCCGAACACCCGGTATTTGGGCGTCACCTCGACCACGAGGTCAAAAACGAGCAGGTGGACAGCACGGTCTTCAACCTCGTGGTCGAGGTGACGCCCAAATACCGGGTGTTCGGTGTGCGCTTCGAGGGGAACCGGAAGATGAAGGCGAGCCGGCTCGAGAAGGAAG
>JBKJRG010000450.1:0-3927 GCA_046594805.1 Opitutaceae bacterium
TCCACCCAGAGCACGGGAATTTTTGGTTGCACCTGCACCGCGAGATGAAGCATGGCGGCTTCGAAGGGCCGGAAATTGGTGGAGACGAGAGCGCGACCGTTGGCGCGCGCAATGGCCCAGCGGGTGATATCAAGCGGGGATTGTTCGCGAAGCTTTGCGTTCAAAGCAGTGAGTTCAGCAGGCGTCATGGAATGAAGGATCGAGAGGGCGATCAGGCGTCGCCGCGTAAAATCAGGCTGGCGTTGGTGGGACGCTTCGGCGGAATAGCGGCGTCTGCGCACTCCTTGGCTGGTGACAATGATGGGTTTGCAGACATGACAGTGAGATTGCTTGCAGCTGTAGAACAAAGGGTAAAGTCTTAAACACGTCATATCTACTAAAGAAGTCATGTTTGTCGAAAAATCACCGCGGACGAAGAGTTTAGTTCAGCGCGCTGGCGCGTGGGCTGCTATTTCATCCGGATGGAAAAGTCCCCCGATCTCTCCCCGGTGTTTGGTCTACGCGCGATGAATGGCACCGTTTTTCTCGTGGGCGCCGGTCCGGGCGATCCCGAATTATTGACCGTCAAGGCGCGGCGCCTGCTCGCTGCGGCCGACGTCGTGGTCCACGATTATCTGGTCGCGCCCGAAATCCTCGCGCTGGCCCGACCGGATGCGGAACGCGTCTTCGTCGGGAAAAAAGGCGGTGGGTTTTGCTGTTCGCAACGCGACATCGAGGGCACGCTCATTCGCCTGGCCCTCGAGGGCAAAAACGTGGTGCGACTCAAGGGCGGCGATCCCTTCGTCTTTGGTCGCGGCGGGGAAGAGGCCGAGGCGCTGGTGGCCGCCGGCATTGGGTTCGAGATTGTGCCCGGCGTGACCTCGGCTCTCGCCGCCGCCGCGTACGCCGGGATTCCGCTCACGCATCGCGACTACAGCTCGGCGGTCGTTTTCCTGACGGGCCACGAAAATCCCGCCAAGCCCGATTCTCCCATTCGCTGGGAGGATTACGGCCGGTTGGGTGCGACCCTCTGCATCTACATGGGCATGAAAAATCTCGAGACCATCACCCGCCGGTTGCAGGCGGGCGGTCTTTCTCCCTGCACGCCCGCGGCGGTGGTCCAGTCGGCGACCACCGGTCAGCACCGCCAGATGATTTCCACGGTGGAAAAAATCGCGCTCGAGTCGGAGCACGCCGGCTTCGGCGCGCCGGCAATTGTCGTCATCGGCGAAGTCGCGGCGCTGGCGGACAAACTCGGCTGGTTCGCCACTGCCCGCGCTGGAGCCTTCACCGCATGATCGTCGCGCTGATTGACAACGGCTCCCTGGAGGCCGCGGCCCATCGCAACCTGCGCACGGTGGCGGCCGCGTTGAGCGCGCGCGTCGCCGTCACAGTCGAGGCGGTTTCCTGGAAACATAGTAACCGCGTACCCGCGCCGGCACTGGACGGACTCCCTGCGTCCCTGCTCGCACCGTGGGTTCGCGCCCAATTCGCCCGGGGCGAACGCGACTTCGTTTTCGTCCCCTTTTTTGTCAGTGCGCAAGGCGCCATCGGCTCCGCCCTGCGCAGCGATCTGGAACGACTCCAACGTGAGCTGGGGGATTTCCGATTCCACTTCACCGCCGGTCTCGCCGCGACCAGCCGCGTCAATCCTCTCGCGCAAATCACGGCCGACCGAGTGCGCGAAACCATCGCAGGGCTTGGTCTCAACGCCCCCGCGGTGATCGTGGTGGATCATGGCGGACCTTCCCCGGCCTCGGCTGCCTTGCGCGACGAGATTGCCGCCGCCGTCCGCACTGAATTGGGGGCGGAAATCGGCCCGCTCTCCCCCGCCTCGATGGAAGGCGAATCCCACCCTCACAATCGTCCGCTGCTCGCGCAATTGCTCGCGACGCCCGGCTTCGATCGTGGCGACCTCATGATCGCGCCGCTCTTTCTTTCCCCGGGCCGGCACGCCGGTCCGAACGGCGACCTCGCCGCCATCGCGCGCGCCGCAGAAGATCGGCTCGCCTCCCGTGCTTTGCGCTGTCACATCACCGGATTGGTCGGCACGCATCCGCTCGCCGTGGAGGTGCTGGAGACCGCTCTTCGCGCCACCCTTTCCAAATTACACGCTGAAATCCCTGTATGAGCCTGCCCGTCGACAAATCCCCCCTGCCTGAAAAGCCCGTGCACAAGAACGAAGTGCTGAAGGCGGAAAGCAATTTTCTGCGCGGAAACATCCTGCGCGACCTGGCCGACACTTCGACCGGCACCATCACGGAAGAGAGCGGGCTGCTCACCAAGTTCCACGGCATCTATCCCCAGGACGACCGCGACCTGCGCAACCAGCGGCGCAAAGAGGGCAAGGAAAAGGCCTTCATTTTCATGGCGCGCGTCCGCGTGCCCGGCGGCGTCTGCGAGCCCTCGCAATGGCTCGAGCTCGATCGACTCGCCGACTCCCACGCGAATGGCACGCTCAAGCTCACCACCCGGCAGGCGTTCCAGTTTCACGGTATTGTGAAGGGCAACCTCCGCCCGCTGATCCAGCAGATCAATGTGGCGGCGCGGCTCAACACGATTGCCGCGTGCGGTGACATCAACCGCAACGTGATGTGCAATCCGAACCCGGAGCAGTCGGAATTGCATTCCGAGGTCTGGCGAGTCACGAGGGCCATCAGCGATCACTTGCTCCCGCGCTCCCGCGCGTATCGCGATCTCTGGGTGGACGACCAGCCCATCGCCGGCGGTGAGGCGGAGGAAGAGCCGATTTACGGGAAGACTTATCTGCCGCGGAAATTCAAGATCGTCGTCGCCGTCCCGCCGAGCAACGACGTGGACATCTACGCGCACGATCTCGGGTTCATCGCGATCACCGACGCGCAGGGCAGACTCGCGGGCTTCAACGTCACGGTGGGCGGCGGGCTCGGCATGTCGCACAACCAGCTCGAGACTTACCCCCGCATCGCCGATCTCATGGGTTTCTGCACCGTCGAGCAGGCGGTCGACGTGGCGGAAAAAGTCGTGATGGTGCAGCGCGATTTCGGCGATCGCACCGACCGCAAGCATGCGCGGCTCAAGTACACCATCGCGGATCGCGGTCTCGTCTGGTTCCGCGACCAGGTGGAGCAGCGGCTCGGTTTCCGATTCGGCGCGATCCGGCAGTTTGAATTTACCCACACCAGCGATCGCTACGGCTGGGTCGACGGCCTGCACGGCAAGTCCCACTTCACCCTTTTCATCCAAAGCGGCCGGGTGAAGGATACGCCGGAATACCCGCTGAAGACGGCTTTGCGTGAGATCGCCCGCGTGCACCAGGGCGACTACCGGCTGACCGCAAACCAGAACCTGATCATCGCGAATGTCGCACCGGCGGAGCGACCGCAAATCGAGGCGCTGCTCAAGCAATACAAACTCGACACGGCCAACCATGCCACCGGCCTAAAGCTCAATGCCATGTCGTGCGTGGCCCTCCCGACCTGCGGCCTCGCCCTCGCCGAAAGCGAACGTTACCTGCCCGATCTGGTGAAGTTGCTGGAGGCCGAGATCGAGACCGCCGGGCTGCGCGACGACGCCATTTCGCTGCGCATCACCGGCTGCCCCAACGGTTGCGGTCGGCCCTTCCTCGCGGAGATCGGTCTCGTCGGCAAGGCGCCCGGCAAATACAATGTCTACCTTGGCGCCGCCTTCAATGGCTCGCGGCTCAACATCCTCTACAAGGCTTCGGTGACCACGGCCGACCTGATTCCCATGCTGGGCGCGATTTTGCGGCGTTATGCGACGGAACGTCTCTCCGGCGAGAAGTTCGGCGACTTCGTGATCCGCGTTGGCTACGTCACGCCGACGTATACACCGCACGATTTCCACGAGCAGAAGAACGTGGCCGTCGGATCGGAGATTTAGCCAAGGTCGCTTCTGAACTGCAGTTCCCTGGGTAGGGGCGTCGCTTGCCGACGCCGGCGAACTTCG
>JBKJRG010000485.1:0-2664 GCA_046594805.1 Opitutaceae bacterium
TCTGGAAAGCGCTCGCAAGCGAGCTGGCCTACAGGGTCACCTTTCAGTATTCAAAAGCACGAGGAGATTCGTGGCCGACTGAATGGATACGGCTGAGCAGACCCGCCGCTCAGGCCAATTTCACCACGACGACCGCGGGGTCCACATCATAGCGCACCCGTCGCGAACGGAACGCCGTCCACGCCGCCCCGCAAACCGCAACGAATGCGATCCCCAGGCCCCAGCGTCCCACGGCGCTCGCGCTGTCGGCCGCCCAGCCACGTGCGCTGTCCGGCGTGGTGATCGCGCGAGGCAGCACCGGGCGAAGGCCGGGGTCATCGAGCATGACCATGAACTCGGTGGGATCGTCGCTCTCGATAAAAAGACTGAACACCGCAGGCTCGCGCATGCTCGCGCGGTCATTCGCGCTGTAATAACGCTGCAGGGCCTCGAACGCCTCGGCTGGCTTCCGCTGGTGTACCATCTGCGAGAGCGTGGCTCCCGCGGTTGCGAGATAGCCGAGGCCGAGCACCAAACCCCAAACGGCGAGCCAAGGCAGCCAGCGGCGATGAAAGGCGACGAGAATAAAACACGCCGTGATCGAGGCAAACCCGGCGAGCGCCACGTGATCCAGGAAGCGAATCGAAATCGTCAATTGGTTTGCCCGCGCCATGGCCGTCGCGGCCAGCATGCCACCGGCGAACACGCTGAGGCCAAGCGGCCCCACCGCGACGCGCAGCGGGATTCGTTTTCGCACCACCAACACGGCAACGATGGCCATGGGTGCCACCAGGAAAAGCGCCGTCAGCGCGTTCAATCCCACGCGCACCGCCGCGTGACGATGCATCAGGTTCGCCAGCGCCATCATCCAACTCCCCTCCTCAGAGGGAAAATTGAGCAGTCGTCGCGGAATAAGATTGGCTGACTCCGGCAGCCGCTCGACCGCCGAAAGCAGATTGCTATGCGGCCACGCGTAAAGGTTGGTCAGCGTCGCAACCTTCGTCTCCAACCCGCCGGTGCGCGGCAGGTGTTCGCCCTTGGGCAATGAAGCCCCAAAGGCGGCAATCGCGATCGCCATGCCGGCAAAGGCCATCGCGGGCCGGACCGGCCAGGTCCGGCTGACGAAGGCCGCCCCGAGGAAAAACGGGACATAGCTCGCGGCTAGAATGGGTCCGGCGCCGAGCGTAAAGGGAGCCAGCAGGGCACAGGCCAGCGCGAGCATCGGCCGGCGGGAAACCAGCGCGAGCCAGCCCAACGCGGACGTCAGCAGGAAAAAATCAAACTGCGACTGGAACGCCCACAGCAGATTATGGTAGTTGAACGGAAACGCGAAAAGCGCCGTCAACACCGCGGCGGCCCGGAACCGCCAGCGGTCGAGGTTCGCGACGAAGAGGTGAATGAAAACCGTCGCCGCCGCCGCGTAGATGGGGGCCTTCACCATCATGATTAACTTGGGATCCCATTCGCCGTTCAGGTAATACCAAAAAATCTCCCAGACTCGCGTGACGAAAATAATGTGGTCGCCATTGTGGGCGACCAGGAGCGAGGAAAAGCTGAAGGTGCCATCGTGGAGCGGCCGCAAAATCCGGAAAGCAATCCCGTCCAGATCGTCGCCCAAGGCCACGGGCGCGCCGAAAAGTTCGACCAGGAAAAAACGGAGGCCGCAAATGAACGCGAAGCAGAAGAACAGGAACTTTGGCCACGCGCCCAGCCGCGCTCCCGGGGCGGGCGGGCCCAAAACGTGACGAGGGATCATGACCATTCAAACAAAGCGATGACGAGAGACGAACCGGCGGAAAAGTCCAAGGCAGTCAAAATATCGGGTGGATCGTCCGCGCGGCAGTAGGTGTATGCCCCGATCGGCGAACACCGCGGGTCATGACCTCTGCGGAGTTCGGAGACTGCGGAGGAGAGAGATCCTTCGCCGTCGCTCAGGATGACGGCCTTGGTTGGGCGCCGGTCGGCGCAGTCCAGCGACGCCGCTGCGCCCCTACTACCGAACGGCGCTCGATCGCGCACGATAACAGCGCTCCCTCATCGGAGCTTGCCGGCGGTGTCGAACGTGGCGTGGCCGCCGTAGAGGGAGAAATTGATCCCGGTGACGTTGCGCCCGGCCAGGTCGACGCCGGAAGGGCCGTCAGCATCCACCGTGAGTCGCACCCATGCGCCCGCCGCAGGGAGCGCGCCCATCGGCCGCTGCGAAGCGGTGCCATTGGTTCCGTAGCTGATTTGGTTGGCGCCCCAGTAAGCGCGGTGCTCCCAGTTTTCCGCCAGCCAGCTGATCAGAATTTCCGTCGGGGGATTCGCCGGATCGATGTAGACCCACGCGAAGAGTTTGTCCCCGGCGGCCACCGCCATCGACGCGGACGCTCCCACGAGGCCGTGGTCATGCACACCACTCACCGCCCCGGACTCGTGGGCATTCCCGGTCCGCGGCGAAGGCGCCGGCACCCAGCGCCAGCCCGGATTCGTCCAGGCGCCCGAGGGCAGGCTGTCGTCAAACCAGATCTGTTCCGTTCCGCCGCCCACGACCACGCCACCGCTGATGCTGTGCACCGGTCCCGTCGCACCCCCTTGAATCGCATTACCACTCGCATCCGCGATGCCAGTGCCAGAGGAGTTCAGGTTTAAGCCCACCGTCCCGGAGGTACCGCTGAAGTTGACGCCAATGGAATACACCGCGCC
>JBKJRG010000556.1:0-4728 GCA_046594805.1 Opitutaceae bacterium
TTGTTTTCTCGAAAGGCGATGCGCGCGACCAACCGGTCCGGCTGCATGTGCTGGATGAGCGCGGGTGGGCCAATCTCATGGGCGCCGCCGCCTACCTGTGGCCCGCGCCCATGCGGCCGGAAAGCCGCGCGACGCCGGGCGGCGCGGAAGAGTACCGCGCGCTGCTCGCCCAAGTCGGGCGCGGTGAGTTCACGCTGGCCTTCCTCGCGCCGCGCGGCATCGGACCCACCGCCTGGAGCGGCGACGACAAGATCCACGTGCAGCTCCGCCGCCGTTTCATGCTGCTCGGCCAGACGCTCGACGGCATGCGCGTGTGGGATATCCGCCGCGCCGTCGAGTCGCTGCGCGCCGAGGCCGTGCTCGGCGCGCGCTCGATCACCGTCGCCGGCGAACGCCACCAGGCCGTGAATGCACTCTACGCCTCGCTCTTCGTGGAGGGTGTGGCCGGCCTCGAATTGATCGAGCCACCGGCGTCGCATGTCACCGGGCCGGATTACCTGAACGTCCTGCGCTTCCTCGACGTGCCGCAGGCCGTCGCGATGGCGGCGGCCACGCGCCCGGTGAAGCTGACGCGTGCCAATGCGGACGACTGGTCCTGGCCGATCGACACCGCGCGCCGGCTCGGCTGGCCGGCAGGGCGTTTGGAGTGGTGAAAGAGGTAATTGGAAACCGCTGCTGAAATTGACTTCATGATGCGGTCCGGCACCGTCGCAGGCATGACACTGGCGAGCTTTCCCGAACTGAAACGGTTGCCGGCGCGCGACCGCTTGAAGATCGCGGAAGAACTATGGGATTCGGCAGTTTCCGATGCCTTGCCGGTTCCGGCCAGCCACAAGTCGCTCTTGCGGGCTCGACGCGGACGTTACGCTCGTGGCGAAACCCGGACGCTGACAATGGCGGAGTTGAAAAAATCGATTCGCTGCCGGTTGTGAAAAGCCTGCCAGTGGTCGCGCTCGCTGACGTCGTCGACGACGTACAGGCAGCGTACGACTACTTTGAGCTCCGTGTTCCGGGGGCAGGAAATCGCTTTTTCGAGCGTTACTTTGCGGCCACCGACGAGATTGGCCTCAATCCTGAGGCGTTCTCCATCAAGTTTGACGACTATCGCCGCGCGCTCGTCCGGAAGAGCAATCTCGCGGCCTACTATTTTGTCGAACCGCAACGTGCCGTGATCGTCGCGGTCATCGATGCCCGCCGGCATCCGCGATTGATCCGCGGTCTCGTGCGCGAGCGGCGTTAAGAGCAGGAGGGGCGCCGTGCCAGGCTGTAGGCGCGCAGCCTCAATCCTTGAAGACCTTTTCGCGATGATGGCTCAGGAATTCGGGTGCGGGCTCGGCGACTTTCTCGGGAAGGCGAATCGCCATCCCTGAGAAGGGGACGAAATACTGTTCCAGCGCGGCATGCGGGAAGAATCGCTTGAGCCGTTTGCTCAACACGACGGCTAGCTTCTCATCGAGCGTGATGAGTCCAGCATCGAACGCGGCGTCGTGCATGCTCGAAAGGCACAACCCGTTTCTCGGATCAAGTCGTTCATTGTCCGGTGCGCTGCGCCACGGCTTGATGTGACTGGCGACTAAAAGTCGTGGCACGTTGATGCCGGTGATGCAGCAACTCACCCCGTACGCGTTCAGTATCGTTTGGCGGAAGAACTGCTGTCCGCGACGTTCCCGTCGCAGCGCGAGTACGTTGGTCGGCCCGTTTGGCACTGCGATGTCGCGTGGTCTCTCTAGCCGTACTTTCTCGCGCGACAGGAAATCGACTTCCGATTCGTCGTCATGCGTAAAGAGATCGTGTAGCATTTGCTCACTTTCCGCGCCGAGGGTGCCGAAATGAGAGCAAAATTCGCGCCACATCCTGCGGTCCTGCGCCGTCGCACCGCCCAGACCCTTGACTCCACGGGCCTGCTGAACGGGATCGAGCGACGCGAAGTTGCAGAGCTTCATCGCTAGGCTGCTGGCAGTGCGCCCCATTTTCGACGCGACATCGATGATCAGCGGGTTTCCACGATGAAGTTTCCCAAACGGTAGTTTGCAGTAGAGGTTCAGCGCGATGAGGAAATGCTCGCGCGTCCACGGCACACTTTGGGCTTTGGCCATGCCGGAAGAATGCAGGTCTAGATTCTTCTGCGAGCCAAGAATTTGCTTTCCGAACCACCGAAACCTGGCCAGGTGGTTTGATCGAGTTATGAGCCTCTACTCCCGATGGTGCGTTCTCGCGATGCGAGGTTACATCTCGTCGTCAGAATTAGCTCATTACCCTTCCCAGATCCGGTCACCCGTGAGGCGCGTGTTTTGCATCACCTGTCGCCATGAAATTCAAAATTGAGCATCGGTTTTCCTACGGCTGGGATGATGCCGGGTGGACCGATGAAGATTTGGCCGGCAACTCGAATCCCGCCCGATTCCGCTCGCGACGAGCAGCACGGGTGGGACTCAACAAGTTTCTTCAAGACGTTGAGGATGCCGTCGCCGCCGGCGACATGATGTTTGGATATGCGGCGCACGAATTTCGCGTCGTCGCCGATGTCGGACCGATGTAGCAGAGCGTCGCGCGATCGAACTGATGAGCGTTTCGCTCGCCGCGCAGCATAACATTACTCGGCGCCCTTTGCGCCGGAATGGCGAGGGAGTATTCGTACACCTTCCGGAGACCTAACCGTGACCTGACGAAAGCCGGCCCGCGAACGCGCTCGGCGGGTCAGGTAGCCGCTTTCCCTTCATCTTCGGGTTCGCTTCCCACAATCCCAGCTCCGCGCCGGTCGGGTCGACGATAATGCTCAGCCAGCCCATCCCCAGCACTTCCTCCACATCGATCCTCACCTCGCATTGGGCAAATTGGCGTGTTCAGCTCAACGTGGAGGAATGGATTGGGCACGGGCGGATTGGGTTCGATTCAGGACGAATGAGCCTTCCGCATTAGGAAATCGACAATCGACGCGCCTTCGTCGGTCCGTGCATAGTTTCACTCCCACTCCCTGTGAAACCGATCCTCGCCGGCCTTATCCTTGTTTCTTCCTGCCGCGCGGCCCTGGCCGCCGACACTCCCCCCAACCGCAACACCTACGCCCAGGCCTACGGCGAAACCAAGAGTCCCGTTGCAGTGGACCCGGCGAAGGATTTGCCGCGCTACCCGGCGGTGGAGCCAAAGGACGCGCTCGGCACGTGGAAGGTTAAGCCCGGTTTCAAACTTCAGCTCGCCGCCACCGAGCCGCAGGTGCGCGATCCGGTCGCGATTACCTTCGACGAAAACGGCCGGATGTTTGTCTGCGAGATGATCGATTATTCCGAGCGGCGGGAGGAGACGCCGCACCTCGGCCGGATTTCGCTGCTGGAGGACAAGGATGGCGACGGCGTCTACGAGACGAGCCGGGTGTTCGCCGATGATTTGGCCTGGCCCACCGGGTTGATCTGGGCCGGTGGCGCGTTGTATGTGGGCGCGACACCTGACATCTGGCGTTTCGAGGACAAGGACGGCGACGGCCGCGCCGAAGTGCGCGAGAAAGTTTTCACCGGGTTCGGCACCGGGCTGGAGCGGATCAATGTGCAGGCGATGCTGAACAGTTTCCAGTGGGGCCAGGACAACCGGATCCACGTGCAGAGTTCCGTCGGCAACCGCGGCAAAATCAAGAGCCTCAAGCGTCCCGACCTGCCGGAGGTGGAGCTCGCCGCGCGCGACTTCTGGTTCGATCCGCGCACCTACGAGTTCGGCTTCGAGGCGGGCGGGGCACAGTACGGGATGAGCTTCGACGACTACGGGCGGAAGTTCGGCTGCTCGAATTCCGATCACCTCCAGTTTTTTGTCTACGATGACCGCTATGCGGCGCGCAACCCGTTCTTCGCGCTCCCCGCGGCGCGGCAAAGCATCGCGGCCGATGGCGGCGCCGCGGAGGTTTTCCGGATCAGTCCGGACGAACCCTGGCGGATTGTCCGTACCCGCTGGCGGATCGGCGGCGTGGTCAAGGGTCCGGTCGAAGGCGGCGGGCGGGTGAGCGGCTATTTCACCGGGGCGACCGGCACGACGGTGTTTCGGGGCGATGCCTATGGGGCGGACTTCGTGAACAACACCTTCACCGGCGATGCGGGTGGCCAGCTCATCCATCGCAAGAAAATCCAGGACAACGGCGTCAGCCTGGTCGGACGCCGGCCGGCGGACGAGCAGGGCTTCGAGTTTGCGGCGAGCAGCGACACCTGGGTGCGCATCGTGAATTTCGCCAACGCCCCCGATGGCGCCCTGCACGTGTGCGACATGTATCGCGAGGTGATCGAGCATCCGTGGAGCATCCCGGAGGAAATCAAGCGGCACCTCGACTTGAACAACGGCAACGACCGCGGCCGAATTTACCGGCTGGTGCCGACGGATGCGGCCTGGCGCCGGCGGAGCAACGTGCAACTGGGTCGGGCCAGCCTCGCGGAACTCGTGTCGACGCTCGAGCACCCGAATGGCTGGCATCGCGACACGGCCTCCCGGCTGCTTTACGAGCGCCAGGACCAGGCGGCGGTGCCGCTCCTCGCCAAACTCGTTCGCGAAACGAAGGTTCCTCTCGCCCGCCACCACGCCCTGGGGGCGCTGGAGGGCCTGGGCGCGCTGGGCGAGGAAGCCATCCTGGTTGCACTCGGCGACGCCGATGCGCACGTGCGCGAGCGCGGGATCGCGCTGGCGGAAAAACTTTTCGAGCGCGGCACCGCGGGCGCGACGCTCGCCGGAAAATTGGCGGCCTTGGTGGACGAC
>JBKJRG010000703.1:0-4568 GCA_046594805.1 Opitutaceae bacterium
ATCCCTCTGCGCCGCACGTTCGTGGGCGCATTTTCGCGTCCGGGGTAGGGGAACGCGTGGGCGTTTCGCGGCTTCTCCGGGCGAAAGCACGAAACGCGCCCGCGTTCCGCTACCAGGAAGCCGAGCCGGGCGCGCGGGGTCCAACCCGCCTGCCCGGGATTTGGCATTTGATTTCCGCGGCGAAAAACCATGAAACGTAACGTTGCGCGGTCGAAGGCAGAGGCTGCCGGCCGCGCGGCGTTTCCGATCCATGACCGAACTCCTCATCATCAAACCCTCGTCGCTGGGCGATATCGTGCACGGCCTGCAGGTCGCGACGTCGCTCAAGGCGCAGCGGCCCGACCTGCGGATTTCCTGGGTGGTGCGGGAGATTTTCGCGCCGATTGTGCGCGCCTGCGCGGCGATTGATAAGGTGTATGTTTTCGAGCGTAATGGGGGGGCGAAGGGATTCCTGAAACTCACCAAGGAGCTGCGAAAGACGAAATTCGACTACGCCTTCGATTTCCAGGGGCTGCTGCGCACCGGGCTGATGACCTCGCGGGTGCATGCCAAAAAGAAAGTCGGCCGCAGCGACGCGCGCGAAATGTCCGGGCTGTTCTACGACGAAAAGGTGCCGTTGCCCCCGGATGGGAAGCGGAGCCACGCGTTGGAAATCCTGCTGCAGTTTTGTCCGGTACTCGGGGCGAAGCCGGAGTTGCGCGGCACACTCAAGTTTCGGGAAGTCGACAGCCTCAACCTGCGCTTCGCCGACTCGCGGAGTGGGCTCAAACCGATCGTGATGTTCCCGGACAGCCGCCGGGCCGAGAAATGCTGGGGCGGCTTCAAGCAATTGACCGAGCTGCTGCTGCGGGAGGATAAAAACCGCAAGGTGGTCTGGGCGGGCAGCAACTACGTGCATGACCGCTCCGCGTTTCCTCCCGCGCAATTCTTCAATCTCACGGGCAACACGAGCCTGGTCTCGCTTCCGGCGTTGATCAAGCGGGCCGACTGGGTCATCGCGAACGACAGCGGTCCTGCGCACCTCGCGGCCGCGCTCGGCGTCCGCGTGCTGGGCATCTTTGGGCCGACCGATCCCCGGCTCTTCGGGCCTTATCCGCTGAATGCACCCGGCAACGTCGTGGTGCAGGCCCCGGTCGGCGACTTGAAGCTTTTGTCGGCCAAGGAAGTCTACTCGCGTTTCCAAAAAGCGCGGGCGCGTTTCAAGTGAGATCCGGGACCAAAGGGACGGAAGGAACCGAAGGGCCCAAAGGACCGCCGCTGGTCCCTTGGTCTCTTGGTCACTGGTCGCTTGTCCCTTTCCACCATTCCCATGCTTGATCCCAAATTGATTCGTGAAACGCCGGACGCCGTGCGGGCGGCCATCGCCAAGAAACACCTGGAGGTTGACCTGGACTCCGTCCTCGCGATCGACGCGGCCTGGCGCGCGCAGCTCCAGGAAGTGGAAGCGCTGCGCGGAAAACAGAAGGCGGCCAATTCGGCCATGGCCGCGCTGCCGAAGGGTTCGCCCGAGTTCCAGGCCAAGGTAAGTGAAATGAAGGCGGTCTCGGCCCAGGCAAAGGAGCGTGAAGTGCAACTCAAGGAAACGGAGGAGAAGTTCCGCCAGGCCATGCTGTCGGTGCCCAACCTGCCCCACGCCAGCGTGCCGGAAGGTAAAACGCCGGAGGAAAATGTGGTTCACCTGCTGCATGGTGCCCACGAGCAACCCAAGCCCCATTCCCTCCCGCACTGGGAGATTCCGGGATTCGAAAAGCTCTTCGATTTTGCCCGCGGGGCGAAAGTAACCGGCGCGGGATTTCCGTTCTACGTCGGCGACGGGGCGCGGATCGTGCGGGCGTTGCTCCAGTTCTTCCTGGATGAAAATGTGAAGGCCGGCTACGTGGAGGTAAATCCGCCGATCTTCGTCAACGCGGCCAGCGCCACGGCGACGGGCCAGTTGCCGGACAAGGAAGGCCAGATGTATGAGACCACGCCGGATCATTTGTATGCCGTGCCGACGGCCGAGGTGCCGCTGACGAATTTCTTCCGGGACGAGATCGTGGAGGAGTCGGCCCTGCCGATTTACCGGTGTGCCTACACGCCCTGTTTTCGCCGCGAGGCCGGCAGCTATGGGAAGGATGTGCGCGGGCTGAACCGGCTGCACCAGTTCGACAAGGTGGAGCTGCTCAAATGGGTCCATCCCTCGAGGAGCTATGAGGAACTCGATCTGCTGCGCGGTGACGCCGAGCGTCTGCTGCAAAAACTGGAATTGCCCTACCGGGTGTTGTTGATGTGCGGCGGAGATCTTGGGTTTGCCCAATCCAAAAAATACGATCTGGAAGTCTGGTCGGCCGGGCAGAAGCGCTGGCTCGAGGTCTCGAGCTGCTCCAACTTCGAGGCCTTCCAGGCCCGGCGCGCCCAAATCCGCTTCCGGAGCAAGGAGAGTGGCAAGCCGGAATTGGTACACACGTTGAACGGCTCGGGGCTCGCGGTGCCGCGCGTGCTGGCGGCCCTGTTGGAAAACAACCTCGAGGCCGACCGGCGCGTACGGATCCCGGCGGCGCTGGTGCCGTATTTCGGGAAGGAATACCTGACCTTTGCGTGAGCCGCCACCCGTCACGGCAGCACTCCTCCGAACCGCAGCGTCCGGGCGAAAATGGGGATGTGAGACGTCTCAGGCGTCGGCAGCGGCCCGCCGGATGAAACGAAAAAAAACTTTCGACTACCGCGCGGCCGCACTCGCGCTCGCGGCGCGAATCCCGCGCGATCGGCTTCACCCCGCTGTACTGCGCTGGGCGGAGGCGTCGTCTACGCGGGTGCAGTGGTACATCGCGTTTTCCGGCGGGGCCGATTCGCTCGCGCTGCTGTTGTTGTTGTGGGCGCATTGGCCGGAACGCCGCGGGCGGATGCGCGCGCTCCATTTTGATCATCGGCTGCGTGGGGCCGCGTCGCGGGCCGATGCGCTGTTTTGCCGCAAGGTGAGCAAGACCCTTGGGGTGGATTTTGTCGCCAAGGCGTGGCGAGGCGTGAGGGCGAGCGCCAGCGAGGCGGAGGCCCGGGCCGCGCGTATGGCGTTTTTCGAGCGCCAGGGCCGCGTGCTTTGGCTTGGCCACCAACAGGACGACGTGGCGGAATCGCTGCTGATGCGGCTCGCGCGCGGCAGCGGGGCAGGGGGACTGGCCGCGCCGCGTCCGGTCCAGCCCATGCCGGGTAACCGCATTCGGCTCCGTCCCTTGCTTTCCATTCAGAAAGCGGAGGTGGTGTCAGCCTTGTGCGCGGTGAAGATTCCCTGGCGCGAAGATGCGACGAACGCCGGCGCAGCGTACTTCAGAAACCGGATTCGGCACACGGTCATGCCCGCCTGGATTCGAGCCGCGGAACGCGATGCTGTCGCGGGAGCGGCGCGCTCGCGCGAGCTGCTCGAAGAGGACGACGCGGCGCTCGAGGCCTGGGTCGCCGGGGAGCCTACGCGCAGTCCGGGTGGCGGGCTTTTGCTGAGTACATTGACGGGAAAACCCCGCGGTTTTATCCGCCGGGCGTTGCATCGCTGGCTGGCGGAAAGCCGCCGCGGGAACCACCTTTCCCGACAGGCGTTCGACGCCCTGTTGGTGGCCTTGGAGCGGGGACAGCCCACGCGGCACAGCCTTGGGCGGGAGGGTTTTGCCGTTATCACGAGCCGCGAGCTCCGGTTCGAAGCGGTGCGGAATGCCCGGTCCAGATTCCATCGGCGCACCAATTGACTTCTCCCCCCGGAACATCCACCTTCCGCCCCAAGTCCCTATTCTCCGGAAATGCCTGACTCCGACAACAAGAAGCCCCGCCGCGCGCTCAAGAATCTGCCGCCCGATCGCTTTCAGCCGAAGATGCTTATCTTCTGGCTCGCGCTCGTGGGGGCCGTTCTCTCTTTGCTCTATTGGACGCCGGGGATGACCAACACGCCCGACAACCTGACGATTCAGGATGTCGTCGAGCGCGCCGAATCCGGCAACATCAAGCCGGCCAGCCCACCCCCGAAAATCCAGCCGGATCCGAGCGGCGGTCGTGACTGGGTGACTATCAGCGGTGAGAGCCGGAAGGATTCGACCAGCGCTGTCTATCGCCCATTTCGCGCGGCCGGCCGTTTGACCGACGCCAACATGGAGCGGCTGCAGCGATCGAAGCTTTTCATCGAGCAGCCGACGCAGACGTTGCTGACTTCGATCGCGGCGCAAGTGGTGCCGTTTGTCCTCATCATCGGGCTGTTGTATTTTTTGTTCGTGCGGCAACTCCGCCAGGCGGGCCGGGGAGCGCTCAGCTTTGGCAAGAGCCGCGCGAAACTTCTCACGCGCGACCGCGACAAGATTACGTTCGCGGACGTGGCCGGATGCGACGAGGCCAAAGAGGAAGTGTCCGAGGTGGTCGAATTCCTCAAAGACCCGAAGAAATTCACCAAGATGGGCGGCCGGATCCCGAAGGGCATCCTGATGGTGGGCCCGCCTGGCACCGGCAAAACCCTCCTGGCCAAGGCGGTCGCCGGCGAGGCGGAGGTGCCGTTCTTCAGCATCTCGGGTTCCGACTTCGTGGAAATGTTCGTGGGCGTGGGCGCGAGTCGC
>JBKJRG010000706.1:0-3230 GCA_046594805.1 Opitutaceae bacterium
GAATGCACGCGCGGCATCCACGGCACCCGGGATGCCGCGCTGGGTTTCGGGGACGCCCACGGGCCGAAGCTCGCCGAATCCGAGTGGCCGCGGCTGGTGGTCGGCCTGAGCCATTTGGCGGAAATGGCGGCCGCGGAGGAAACGCAGCTCGTCTATCACCACCACATGGGAACCGTGATCCAGCGCGAAGCCGACCTCGAGCGGTTGCTCGCCGCCGTGCCGGTGCTGAGCCTGCTGCTCGATCCCGGCCATCTCGCCTTCGCCGGGATCGACCCCGTCGCGCTGGCACAGCGGCACGCGAAACGGATTGCGCACGTGCACCTGAAGAGCGTGCGGCCGGAAATCGTGGAGCGCGTGCGGCACGAGAAATGGTCGTTCTGTCGCGCGGTGACCAACGGCGTGTTCACCATCCCGGGCGACGGCAGCGTGGACTTCCCCGCCATTTTCAGGATTCTCGCCACGGCCGATTATCGCGGCTGGCTGGTCGTCGAGGCGGAGGAGGATCCGTCAAGAGTCCCGGCCCTGCCCAAGGCGAAGGCCGCGCGCGCATATGTTCGCCAGCATGCCGGCGCCTGATTCTTATCGTTCCAATGATTCCTTCCCGCATGCAGCAAATGACGGCGCTCGGTGCCGACTGGTGGAACGATTCCGGAGTGCCGGCCGAGCTGGGCGAGGCGGTTGCGCTGGGCGCGGTCGGCGGCACGTCAAACCCGGTGATCGTCGCGCAGGCAGTCAAGGCCCAGCCGGCGCTGTGTCACTCGATTATCGATCGACTCGCCCGCGAACATCCCGCGGCGAGCGAGGACGAGCTGGCGTGGCACGTCATCCACACGCTTGCCCTCGATGCGGCCAGGCGACTCCGGCCGGTGTATGAGTCAACGCGCGGCGCGAAAGGCTATCTCTCGGTGCAGGTCAGCCCAAAGCATTACGCGAACAAGGACCAGATGGTCGAGCAGGGGACGCAGCTCGCCGCGCTCGCGCCGAACATCGCGATCAAGGCGCCCGCCACCGAAGTGGGCATCGCGGCGATCGAGGAGCTGACCGCCCGCGGGATCCGGGTGAACGCGACAGTGAGCTTCACCGTGAGCCAGGCCATTGCGGTCGCGCAGGCCTTCGAAAAAGGCCTCAAGCGAGCGCGCGCGGCCGGGCATGATGCGGATGCCATCCATCCGTACATCACGCTGATGATCGGACGCGTTGACGACCACTTGAAACGCGTGGCGGAGAAGGAGAAAATCGACACAACGCCCGGCACGCTGGATTGGGCGGGCATCGCGGTGTTCAAGCACGCGCATCGGATTTTTCAGCAACGCGGCCTGCCCGGCACATTGCTCGCCGCGGCCTACCGGCACGAAGGCCATTGGTCGCAAATCATCGGGCGCGAAGTGCTCCAGACAATCCCGTATGCGTGGTGGACGAAGTTCAACACGTCTCTCACGACGCCCATGCTCACGCTGGAGCGTCCGGTCAGCGGCGCAATCCTGGGGGAATTGCGCGCGAAGTTTCCGGATTTTGTCCGGGCGTATGACGAAAACGAGATGCCGCCGCGGGATTTCCTCGGCTACGGCGCAACCGTGCACACCTTGAACCAATTCCTCGGCGGCTACGCCGAGCTCGTCGCCGCGGTGCGCGCGCGGATTTTGCCGGTGTAGCCAGCTCTCCGAGCCGGCTTGGGTTCCCGGGTCATTCGCGCTCGGTACTCACTTCGCCACCACGAGCGGAAATCCATTCTTCTTCAGCGCGCGGTGCAGCGCCGCGATATGGGCGCGGTCGCGGGTTTCCACCGTACACACCGCGTGTACCGCACTCACGTCCGGCCCACTGAAGGCGCGGTCGTGCGCGATGTCCTTGATGCTCGCGCCGCTCGCCGCGATCACGCGGCACAGCTCGGCCAGCCCGCCGGGACGATCGCTGATTTTTGCGGTGAAGCGCGTGATGCGTCCGTCGTGGACCAGCCCTTTCTCGATCACGCGGCTGAGGATCGCCGGATCGATGTTGCCGCCGCACACCACCAGGGCCACGCGCCGGCCGGCGAGGTGAGCGAGCTGGCCCGACATCATCGCGGCCAGCGGCACCGCGGCCGCGCCTTCGACGACGATTTTCTCCAGCTCAATCATCCGGAGGATCGCGAGGGCGATCGCGTCTTCGCTCACGCGGACCACCTCGTCGACGCGCGGCTCAGCCAGCGCGAACGCATTTGCTCCCACGGTCAGCGTCGCCAAACCGTCCGCGAGGGTCGGCCGCCGCGGCACGCGCACCGGCTTGCCGGCCCGCTGTGCCGCGGAGAAATTTCCCGTCGCAGCGCTCTCCACTCCGATGACCTTGATCCGCGGCTGCAACGCCTTCACCGCGACCGCCAGGCCGGCAATCAGCCCGCCACCTCCGATCGGGCACACGATCGCATCGAGCCGCGGGGTCTGTTTCAGCAACTCCAGCGCAAGTGTGCCCTGGCCGGCAATGATGTCCGGGTCGTCGAACCCGTGGATGTAACTCAAGCCCTCCGTCGCCGCGAGTCGATCGGCCTCGCTCCGGGCCTCCGCGAAATCCGCGCCGCGAATGATGACGCGCGCGCCCAGCCGCTGACACGTGGTGATTTTAATCAGCGGGGCATACTCCGGCATCACGACCGTCACCGGGATGCCGAGCAGCTTGCCGTGGTAGGCGAGCCCGAGCGCATGGTTGCCCGCGCTGGCGGCCACGACGCCGCGACGGCGCTGCGCCGCACCGAGCCGCAATAGCGCGTTACGCGCACCGCGTTCCTTGAACGAACCAGTGCGTTGCAGATTATCCAGTTTGCAGAAAATCCGCGCGCCCGTGATTTCCGAGAGCGGAATCGATTCCGCGCAGGGCGTGACCACGATGCCGCCGGCGATGCGCCTTTGCGCGGCGCGGATGTCTCGCAGGGTGACGGGCATGAACGGTCCTACCGTGCTCATCCGTGGGAGAAAAACAAAAAGTAAGAGGGTCGCGTCTGCGCTGGAGCTTGTAGGCCAGGTCGCCGACCTGGCTCTGAATCCCACGGAGCGCCAGCTCAGCGGCGGTCTACAATCAAGGCGCGGTTGGCACCGGCAGACCTACTTCCCTTCTTTCGCCCGTCATGTTCTGCGCTTGCAAGCATGGTCTTTCGTTTTGGCTGTTCAAACGCCTTTACCGTAGGTCAGCGCGCTTGCGCGCGCCAAACCGCGCTCGCAAGCGAGCTGGCCTACATTTACGCGGCCAAAACGAAAGAC
>JBKJRG010000728.1:0-6783 GCA_046594805.1 Opitutaceae bacterium
GGTCTTTCGTTTTGGCTGTTCAAACGCCTTTACCGTAGGTCAGCGCGCTTGCGCGCGCCAAACCGCGCTCGCAAGCGAGCTGGCCTACATTTACGCGGCCAAAACGAAAGACCGTGCAACCGGCCCGCCGCCGTTGCTTCGCGGCTTGTCAGTGCGTGCAGCGCGGGCCTAGCGTCTGCCTTCCCCGCCATGGCTTCTCCCGCAGAAAACGTCCCCGCGCATATCGCGATCATCATGGATGGCAACGGTCGATGGGCGAAACAGCGCGGGCTGCCCCGGATCGAGGGCCACCGCCGGGGAGTCGAGACCGTCCGGACTGTGACGTATGCCGCCCGCGACCTGGGCGTGCGGATGCTGACGCTCTACGCGTTCTCGATTGAGAACTGGAAGCGTCCGCAGGACGAGGTCGGCGCCTTGATGGGCCTGCTGGAGTTTTACCTGAAAAAGGAATTAGAGACTTTTGTGCGCGACCGCGTGCGCTTCCGCACTATTGGACGGACGGAGGAGCTGCCGGCGGGAGTGCAAAAGCTCCTGCGCGCCACCAGCGAGGAAACGAAGCATTTCAACGATTACACGCTGGTGCTCGCGCTGAATTACGGTTCGCGCACGGAAATGGTCGACGCCGCCCGCGCGTACGCCGCCGCGGTGGCGGCCGGGAAGGAAAAGCTGAACGACGGCTCTTGGGCCACCTTCACCCGCTACCTCTACACGGCCGACATGCCGGACCCGGACCTCGTCATTCGCACCTCAGGCGAGACCCGGATGAGCAATTTTCTCCTGCTGCAGGCGGCGTATGCCGAATTTGTGTTCACCCCCGTCCTCTGGCCCGATTTCGCCCAGGCCGATCTTTCGGCTGCGATTGCGGATTACAATCGGCGCGAGCGCCGCTTCGGGCTCACCAGCGAACAGGTGACGGCGACGGTGAAAGCGGGGGCGAAGTGAAGATGACGGAGTGCGCGCACCGCACGTTCCCGTCCCGGTCTGTGTTTCTCCATGGGTAAACGCATTTTCAGCACGGTCCTCCTTTGGAGCATCGTTGGCGCCGCGCTCTGGTTCTTCCGCACCAATGGCGCGCTGGTCCTCATCACCATCATTTCGGTTTTCACCCTGCGGGAGTTCTACCAGTTGATGCGCGCGTCGGGGTACGCGCCGTTCGATCGGCTGGGCATGTGCCTCGGCGGTTTGATTACCCTCACGCCCTGGCTCCAGACGCGGATCGACTGGCCACTGCAATTCCTGCTCCCGCTGGCTGTGGTGGTCTTCGCCGTGCGGCTGCTGGGTGAGCGGACGCCCGAGACGCGCGTCGAGTCGCTGGCGACGACCTTGTTTGGCCTGGTTTACGTCTCCGTGATGCTGCAGTACCTCGTCGCGATTGTCACCCCGGTGGCGGGCGACCGGGTTTCGCCGGATGGACGGCTGCTGCTCTGCCTCTGGCTGATCATGGTGACGAAATTCTGCGACATGGGCGCGCTGCTCACCGGCATGGCGATCGGGCGGCACAAGATGTCGCCGCAAATCAGTCCGAAGAAAACCTGGGAAGGCGCGATTGGCGGGGTGCTTTTCTCCATGGCCGTTGGAGCCACGTTTGCGTGGTTGGCGCGCGCGCAGTTTCCCACCCACATGACGCCGCTGGTGGCAGGCCTGATGGCCGGGCCCATCGCCATCATCGGAATCGTGGCGGATTTGGTGGAGTCGGTACTGAAGCGGCGGGCCAACAAAAAGGATTCCGGCGCAACCGTCCCGGGAATCGGCGGCATGTTCGATCTGAGCGACAGCCTTATCCTCGTCGCGCCGGTCGGGTACTTCTTTTTCCGGCTCTAGCGCTGTGCGCTACGGTTTTGAGTTTTGGGTTTTGGGTTTTGGGTTGGACAGACCGAACTCAAAACTCAAAACCCAAAACTCAAAACCTTCTTCGGCGACGCTTGCCGACCGGCCGGTACCTGCCGCATAAGGTAGGCCTTTCGTGCCCGCTTCCTCCCCCCGTTCCCGTAAACGCGTCGTCCTGCTGGGCGCCACTGGCTCCATCGGCGAAAACGCGCTGCGGGTCATCGCCGCGCATCGCGACAAGCTCGAGCTGGTCGGCATCGCATCCCGCGCGAATTGGCAGAAACTCGCTGGCATTGCCCGGCAGTTCGACGTCAGACAGGCCGCGATCTTTGACGAGGCGGCGTTCCAGGCTGCACGGGACAATGCCAGTGCGTTTCCCAGCGGCACCCACCTGGTGGGCGGGTTGGAGGGCCTGATCGAACTGGCGCGACTGCCGGGGGCAGACATCGTGCTGGTGGCGGTCGTCGGCACGACCGGGCTTGAACCAGCCCTCGCGGCCCTTGCCGCCGGCAAGGATCTTGCGCTCGCGTCCAAGGAAATCCTCGTCCTCGCGGGGAAGTTCGTGATGGCGGAGGCGCGCAAGCACCGGGTGAAGCTCCTGCCGGTGGACAGCGAGCACAACGCCGTCTTCCAGTGCCTCGAGGGCCACCCGCAGGCGGGAGTGCGCCGCATCGTGCTCACCGCCAGTGGCGGCGCCTTTCGCGACTGGCCGGCGGAGCGTCTGGCACACGTGACCCCCGCCGACGCGATCAAGCATCCCAACTGGGCCATGGGCCCGAAGATCACGGTGGATTCGGCGACGCTGGCCAACAAGGGGCTGGAGCTCATCGAGGCGCAGTGGCTCTTCGGCCTGCAGCCGGCGCAGTGCACCGCGGTTTTGCACCCCCAAAGCATCGTGCACTGCCTGGTGGAGTTCACCGATGGCGCGATGCTGGCCCAGCTCAGCCCGCCTTCGATGACCTTCCCGATCCAGCATGCCCTCCTTCATCCCGAACGGGCGCCGGGCGTGGATTCGGCGCTGGATTTCACGCGGCTGCTGGGACTCGAATTCCGCCCGGTGGATGAAGGCCGGTTTCCCATGTTGCGAATCGCGAAGGAGACCATGGTTGCCGGGGGGGTCGCCCCGGCGATCTTTAACGCCGCTAACGAACTCGCCGTCGCCGCGTTCCTAGAGGGCCGGATTCCCTTTCTTGCGATTCCGCGGGTAGTTGAGCAGACTCTGGCCTCTCTGAAAAACTTCGAGCCGGCCGACCTGGCGAGTGTCCTCGCCAGCGACGCCGAATCTCGTCGCGTAGCCGCCGCCCGCATCAAATCGCTCTCGCCGTAACCCACCGACCGCCGCCGTGCCCACCGATTTTCTCAATCCGATCCTGTCCAATCTTTGGGCGGTGTTCATGGTTATCCTGCTTTTCGGAGGCTCGATCTTTGTGCACGAGCTCGGCCATTTCCTAGCGGCCCGCCGGCGCGGCGTGAAGGTGGAGCGATTCTCCATCGGGTTCGGACCGGCGATCTGGTCGCACCGGGGCCGCGATGGCGTGGATTACCGGATTTCGTGGTTTCCGCTCGGCGGGTATGTCCTGCTGCCGCAACTGGCCGACTTGGGACCGCTGGAGGGAGCGGTCGAAAGCGATGTCTCCAAGCTGCCGCCCGTCAGCTACGCGACCAAAATGATCGTTTTCGTGGCGGGCGCCTTGTTCAACATCCTCTTCGCCTTCGCGCTGGCCTGCATCGTCTGGGTCATCGGCAAGCCGGTCTCGAGTCCGCTTAACTCCACCACCATCGCGGAAGTGCTGCCGGTGGTGACCAACTCCGACGGCCGGGAAGTTCCCAGCCCCGCCTCGCTGGCAAAGCTCAAGTCCGGGGACGTTATTCTCGCCGTGGATGGGCAACCGGTGGAAACGTTTCACCAAATCATCGAACGGCTCGCCTTGAGCAGCGGGTGGACTCGCAGCGGGGAACGCGAAACGAATCTCACGCTCCGGCGCGACGGGAAAATCGTGGAGACGGCCATTCAACCGGTGATCGGCGGCCCCGAAAAAACCCGGATCATCGGCATCACGACCGTCGCGAAGCTCGAAATCGGCCGGATCACCCCGCAATCCGCGGCGGACAAGGCCGGGTTGAAGGCGGGGGATGTTATCATCGCGGTGGCCGGCAAACCCATCCTGACGTTTTTCCAACTGCGCACGGTGCTGCGCGCCGCTACCGGCCCGACGCTGCCCGTCACCGTGCTGCGGGGGACGCAGACCGAGTCGGTGACCGTCGCCCTTACACCCGATCCGCAGAAAGGGGCTGACATTGGCATCGCCTTCAAGACGGCGGTAATCTTCGCCCACCCGACTCCGGTGGAGCAGATTGTCGATTGCCTCAACACGACCTTCCGCGCCCTCGGGGCGCTCATCAATCCGCGTTCCGACATCGGCTTCGCGCACCTGAGCGGACCCATCGGCATCATCACCAATTTCGTCGACAGTTCGCGCGCCGGCCTACCGTTCGTCCTGTGGTTCACCATCCTGGTGAACATCAACCTGGCCATTTTCAACCTGCTGCCGTTGCCCGTGCTGGACGGTGGCCAGATGCTTTTTGCCACAATTGGACGGGTGCGCGGTCGCCCGCTGCCCGTGAACTTCATCATGACGGCGCAGAGCGTGTTCCTCGTGCTGCTTTTTTCGATGGTGCTTTACGTGAGTATATTCGACGTCCGGCGAATTGTGCGCGACGTCAAGGCCGACCGCGCGGACAGCACACCGGCGCCGACTCCCCCGCCGGTGGCCCCGCCGGCCCAGAGCGCTCCGGCCAAGTAACGCCGGGGAGGGCTCAGTTTTAGGCCAGCTCGCTGAGCTGGCTCGGCTGCAACCGATTGTTCTGTTCGCAGCCGCCAGCGACCTGGCCTACAACCGGCCTCGCCTACCCGCCGCTCGCCAAAATAGGATTTGCGGTCCCTCCTTGGGTAGGCGCCGATCTGTTTTCGCCCGTCATGTCCTACTGTACCTCCCGCTTCCACACCGTCCGTCGTCGCACCCTGGAGGTGCGCGTGGGCAGCGTCGGCGTCGGCGGAGATCACCCGCTCCGGGTACAGTCAATGACCACGAGCGACACCCAGGACGTCGCGGCGACCGTCCAGCAATCGATCGCGCTGGCGGAGGTGGGCTGTGAGATCGTCCGGATTACCGCGCCAAATGTCGCCGCGGCGCGCTGCCTGAAGGATATTCGCAGGCAATTCACCGCGGCCGGCTTCGGCCACGTCCCGCTCGTGGCGGACATCCACTTCCTCCCCAGCGCGGCGATGGAAGCGGTGGAGCACGTGGAGAAAATCCGGATCAATCCCGGCAACTACGCCGACAAGAAAAAATTTGCGGTGCGCGAGTACTCGGATTCCGACTACGACGCCGAGCTGCAGCGGCTGCACGATTCGTTCTCCCCGCTGGTGAAACGCTGCCAGGCGCTCGGCCGCGCCCTGCGAATCGGCACCAACCATGGTTCGCTCAGCGACCGGATCATGAACCGATACGGTGACACCCCGCTCGGCATGGTCGAAAGCGCCCTCGAGTTCCTCCGCATCGCGGAGTCGCACCGCTACGATCAGATCATCCTCTCGATGAAGTCGTCGAACCCCAAGGTGATGATCCAGGCCTATCGCCTGCTGGTGGAGCGGATGACGCGGGAGAACATGCATTATCCCCTGCACCTCGGCGTGACCGAGGCGGGCGACGGCGAGGACGGGCGAATCAAGAGCGCCATCGGCATTGGCTCGCTGCTGCTCGACGGCCTGGGCGACACCATCCGGGTGTCGCTGACCGAGGACAGCGTGCACGAAATCCCGGTCGCGCGCGCCATGGCGGAAAAGGCCATGAGCCTCTGGTCCCCCCAAGACCCAAAACCCGAAACCCAAAGCCGCGGCGAAGCCGCCGCCGACAGCATCGATCCGTACCATTTCGCCCCGCGCCCGACCCACGTCGTTCCCCTCACCGCCGACATCCGGGTGGGCCCCGAGCAGCCGCCGCGCGTCATCGTCCGCTTCTCCGCCACCGAGCTGGCCAATCCGCAATCCGCGATCCGCAATCCGCGATTGAAAGACACGCCGGTGGAAGGCGTTTTGCTCGCGGTGAATTCACCCGGGGAACTGGGGCAGCTGCCGCCGCTGGCCGGCCAGTTCTTCGTGTTGGAACTGGCGCCTGCGGTGGGGCTCGCCGAGCTCAGCCTGGAGGCGGCCCGGATCCCGCGCGGCACCCTGCTGCTGCGCCGTTTCGAAGCGACCGAGACGGACGTGCTGGCCGGCTTCATCCAACTGGCGCACGCGCAGCAGTGGACCGTCGCGGCGGAAATTGCGCCGGCGGACCTGCCGGCCTTTGCCCCCGCCCTGGCGCGGGCGGGCGAGCGCGACCTGGTGTTTACGCTGGGGACGACCCCCCGCCCCGCCGGGCACGCCCTGGGCGCGTATCGACAACTTGCGCACGCCTTGGGCGCGCTCGGCTCCCGCGCCCCCATTTGGATCCGCAACACGGCGGGCACCGCGGTGCAGGGTGACAACAGTTTCCTCTCGAAGCTGCTCGAGGCGTCGTTCCTCACCGGGGCCCTGCTCTGCGACGGGGTGGGCGATTTCCTCAGCATCGAGACGGAGGTGGACGCCGCACGCGCCACCCGGCTGAGCTACAATGTGCTCCAAGGCGCGGGGGCACGAATTTCGAAGGCCGAGTTTGTCGCCTGCCCGAGCTGCGGCCGCACCCTCTTCGATTTGCAGACGACGACCCAGCGCATCCGGGAGCAGACCGGCCACCTGAAGGGCGTGAAGCTCGCCATCATGGGCTGCATCGTGAACGGCCCGGGCGAAATGGCCGACGCGGACTTCGGTTACGTCGGCGGCGCCCCGGGGAAAATCAACCTCTACGTCGGAAAAGACTGCGTCCAATACAACATTCCCCAGCAGGAGGCGGACGCGCGATTAATTGCGTTGAT
>JBKJRG010000733.1:0-5025 GCA_046594805.1 Opitutaceae bacterium
TCACCGACCAACATTCGTCTGATTTGGATCTCCACATCGGTCCGCGCCCGTAACTCGCCGATCACACCACCCGCGGATTCGCGGTCGTCTGCCACCACGCGGACTGGAGTGTTGACCTCGTTCACGCGACGCACCTTGACTCGCTCACTTGTCGTCCGCACGCCAAATTAGGTTTTTCACACCGCGAAAACCTCCTTCATTCGATCACTCTCTCCAATGTCATTAATAATCAAACCCGCCAAGTCCGTCGCCTTTGATCAAATCTCCCTCGGCGAAGTCATGCTGCGCCTCGATCCCGGTGAGGGACGCATTCGCGTGGCGCGCGAATTCAAGGTCTGGGAGGGTGGCGGTGAATACAACACGTCCCGCGGCCTCCGGAAATGTTTTGGCTACAAGACCGCCGTCTGCACCGCGTTTGTCGACAACGAGGTCGGCCGGCTGGTCGAGGATTTCATCATGCAGGGCGGCGTCGCGACCGACTTCATCAAGTGGCGCGAGGACGACGGCATCGGCCGCACCGTCCGCAACGGGCTGAACTTCACCGAGCGCGGCTTCGGCGTCCGCGGCGCCGTGGGCAATCCGGATCGCGGCAATACCGCCGCCTCCCAGCTCAAGCCGGGCGATTACGATTGGGACCACATTTTCGGCAAGCTCGGCGTCCGCTGGTTCCACACCGGGGGCATCTTCGCCGCGCTTTCTGCTTCCACCGCCGAGCTCACCGTCGAGGCGGTCAAGGCGGCGAACAAGCACGGCACGATTGTCAGCTACGATCTCAATTACCGCCCGTCGCTCTGGAAAACCATCGGCGGCCTGAAAAAGGCGCAGGAGGTCAACCGCGAGATTGCGAAGTACGTCGACGTCATGATCGGCAACGAGGAAGATTTCACCGCCTCGCTCGGGTTCGAGGTCAAGGGGGCGGACCAGGCGCTGAGCCACATCGAGACCGACGCGTTCAAGCAGATGATCGAGACCGCGGTGAAGGAGTTCAAAAACTTCAAGGTGGCCGCGACCACGCTGCGGCGCGTCATCACCGCGACCAAGAACGACTGGAGTGCGATCCTCTGGCACGACGGCAAATTCCACGAGAGCCGGAAGTTTCCCGAGCTCGAGATCCTCGACCGCGTCGGCGGCGGCGACAGCTTTGCGTCCGGCCTGCAGTTCGGCTTTCTCGAGTTCAACGACGCGCAGAAGGCGGTGGAGTATGGCGCAGCCCATGGCGCGCTGGCCTCGACCACGCCCGGCGACACGTCGATGGTGACGCGCAAGGAGGTCGAGAAGCAGATCTCCGGCGGCGGCGCGCGCGTGGTGCGGTGAGCGGCGCGGCAGGCGTCGCTGCCTGCCGTGAGTCCGCCGAACGGCCTGCCGGGTTCGTTCCCTGCCTCTTGCTCTTGCTCGTTATCGGGCTCGTGCTCGACCGGATTCGAGCATTCGAGCATTCGAGCACGATTACGAGCACGAGCAAGAGCACGAGGTGGCGGACCACGGCAGGCTGGGCCGACTGCGGCTTCGCGCAATCCAGACCGCGACCCGACTTTAGGCCGGCCAAAAAAAGCGCGTCCCATTTGGGACGCGCATTCGCAAACCTGGTTTCGAGCGCTCGGCGCTCAGCTCTTCCCGGCGGGCGCCGCCTCGGCCGGCTCTTTCGCGGCGGGCTTTTCCGCCGCCGGAGCGGCCTTCGCGAGCTTCTCCTTGTGGATCTCGGCGGCGCGATCCTTCTCCTTGATCGCCACCGCGGCTTTGCCGGTGCGCCGGCGCAGGTAGTACAGCCGCGCCTTCATCGCCTCGGACTCGCGCTCGACCTCGATCTTCTCGATGTTCGGCGAATTGACCGGAAATACGCGCTCCACACCCTCGCCGTAGCTCAGCCGGCGAACGGTGAACGTCTCATGGATGCCATGGCCCTTGCGGGCGATCACGATGCCGGCGTAGACCTGCACCCGCTCCTTGTCGCCCTCCCGCACCTTGGTGTGGACGCGCACACCGTCGCCGACTTTGAACGGCGTAATGTCTTTTTTCACCTGGTTGGCGGTGATCTCCTGGATGATCGGATTCATGGCAGTGAATTATTTGAGTAAATCGGGACGGACTTTTCGGGTCTTTTCCAACTGTCGCGCAGCCCGCCACTTTTCGATTTCGGCATGGTTACCCGAGAGTAGAACCTCGGGAACTGACATGCCCCGAAATTCGGCGGGACGCGTGTATTGAGGAAAGTCGAGCAACTTGCTGGTGAAGGATTCGTGCGTCAATGACTTTTCATCGCCGAGCACGCCGGGGATGTAACGAGCCAGCGCATCGATGACGACGGCCGCCGCTAACGTCCCGTTGGTGAGCACATAGTCCCCGATCGAGACCTCCTGATCGATGACGCAATCGCGGATGCGCTGGTCGATTCCCTCGTAGTGTCCGCTGAGCAAAATCAGGTGCGGCAGTTGCGAGAGCTCGCGCGCGAGCGCGGGAGACAGCGGCGTCCCATCGGGCGTGAGATAAATCCGGCGGCACCCGGGCGTTTGCAATTGTTCGAGGGCGGCGAAAACCGGCTCGGGTTTCATCACCATGCCCGCTCCGCCCCCGAACGGCCGGTCATCCGCGGTGCGGTGTTTGTCGGTCGCCCAAGCGCGCGCGTCGTGGACGTTCACGCTCAAAAGCCCCGCTGCAATGCCCTTGCCGAGAATACTCTCGGCAAAAATCCCCTCCAGCATGCGCGGGAAGAGGGTGAGGACATCGATTTTCAGCGGCATGGAATTCAATCGCCCTCACGCCAGGGTCGCGGAGGACGCAAAGGACTGATGGGGAAACAAAAAGCCCCGGAAAATCCGGGGCTTCAAACTCTATTCCAGCCGTGGCGCCGTTTGCGCCCGTGCCGTAAGGCGTTCGGGAACTTAGGCGCTGGCCGGGGCTTCCGCTTTCGGAGCGTCGGCCTTGGCCCCCGCGGCGCGGCGGGCTTTCTTGATCATCGAATGCATCGTGTTGGTGGGCTTGGCGCCCTTGCTCAACCAGTATTCGACGCGATCCATCTTCAGGTTGATCGGGCTGCCCTTGTCGCCGGGACGATACGTGCCAATGTTTTCCACCGCGGCGCCATCGCGGCGCGAACGCGCTTCAGCGACGACCACGCGATAGAGCGGCTGGTGCACGGAACCAACCTTGGTGAGACGGATTTTGAGAGCCATGTCGGATTATTTACGGAGCGGTTCTTACTTGGAAAAGCTGAGCACAAGACCGTCCCACAATCGACTTGTCAAGCCCCTGCTCCACCCGCTCTCTTCGATCCTCTTATGCTCAAAGCTGGCATCGTCGGCCTGCCCAACGTGGGCAAATCCACTCTCTTCAACGCCCTCACTCGTTCGCGCAAGGCCGAGGCGGCCAACTACCCGTTCTGCACCATCGATCCGAATATCGGCGTGGTCGTCGTGCCCGACGACCGTTTGCCAGTCCTGCAGAAAATCGCGAAGACCGGCGTGGTCATCCCGGCGGCCATCGAGTTCGTCGACATCGCCGGCCTCGTCGCCGGCGCCAGCAAGGGCGAGGGCCTTGGCAACCAGTTTCTCGGCACCATCCGCGAAGTGGACGCCATCGTGCAGGTCGTCCGCTGCTTCGAGGACACCGACATCATGCACACGATGGGCAGCATCGATCCGGTGCGTGACATCGAGGTGATCACCACCGAGCTGGTGTTATCCGACCTGGACGCGGTCGCGAAGCGGATCGACAAGACGCAGAAGAAAGCGAAGTCCGGCGACAAGGAGGCGATCATCGAGGTCGCCTTGTTGCAGAAGCTCGAGCCGCACCTGAACTCCGGCAAGACGGCGAACACCCTCCCCGCCACCGACGACGAGAAGGCAATGATGAAGCTCTTCCAGCTTCTCACCGCGAAGCCGGTCCTCTTCGCCTGCAATGTCGCCGAGAGCGACCTCGCCACGGCCGAGGCCAACCGTTTCGTCAAGCAGGTCGCGGAATATGTGCGCACCCACCACGACGCCGCCTACGTGCCCATCAGCGCTAAAATCGAGTCGGAGCTAATCGATTTAACCGCGGAAGAGGCCAAGGCCTTCCTCAAGGATCTCGGGGTCGACGATTCCGGCGTATCCTCGCTGATTCGCGGAACGTATGCGTTGCTCGGGCTCCAGACCTACTTCACCGCGGGGGAAAAAGAAGTGCGCGCCTGGACCATCAAGAAAGGCTGGAAGGCGCCGCAGGCCGCCGGGGTGATCCACACCGATTTCGAAAAAGGCTTTATCAAAGCGGAGATCGTTTCCTATCAGGAATTGACCCGGCTCGGGAGCGTCGCCGCAGCGCGCGAAGCCGGGAAGTACCGGCTCGAGGGCAAGGAGTACGTTTTTCACGACGGCGATGTGGCGCTGTTTCGGTTCAACAACTGAGCCGCCGTCCTGGTTGGCGGGTGCGGCGGCGCGGCGCGCAACGTTACAATTCTGCGTTCGTCTACCCCAACGTTGCATTCGACTGCGGCCCCATTTTCAACTGCGGCCATGCGTCGCGTCTTGATGCTGAGCCTGGCCTGGGCCGGCCTGAGCGCGGCGCTGCGCGGGCACGCGGAAATCGACGAAGCGGTCTCGCGCTTGAACGCCGCCATCGCCGCGACACCGGCGCAGGCCGAACTGTATCTCGCGCGGGGAGAACTCTACGCGCGCCACGCAGACTTCATCACGGCCGAGGCCAACTACCTCCGTGCCGCCGAGCTCTCGCCCCGGCTGCCGCGGCTGGATCTTTTGCGCGGGGCGCTGGCGCTCGCGACGCGCGAACCCGCCGGGGCCCGCGCCCACCTGGATCGGGCCCTCGCCCTCGATCCGCGCGACGCGGAGGCGTTGCTCCTTCGCGCCCGGGCCCATGCGGGCATCGCAGAAGGCGATCGCGCCCGCCAGGATTTGGATGCGGCCCTGGCCCTGATCGCTCATCCCCGCGCCGAATTGTATCTCGAGCGCGCAGGAATCTCGGCCACTCCGGCCGAGGCCGTGCGCATTCTCGACGCCGGCATCGCCCGTTTGGGTCCCATTCACACCCTGCAAT
>JBKJRG010000740.1:0-4543 GCA_046594805.1 Opitutaceae bacterium
GGTCTTTCGTTTTGGCTGTTCAAACGCCTTTACCGTAGGTCAGCGCGCTTGCGCGCGCCAAACCGCGCTCGCAAGCGAGCTGGCCTACATTTACGCGGCCAAAACGAAAGACCGTGAACGCGGCCCAGGTCGGCGCCTATCTCGCCCCGCTGGGCGCCGTCGCGGTTTTCGGGTTCCTGTGGTGGCGGCGGCAGCAATGGCCGGCGTGGTTCGTGGCGGCCGCCTACTTTGGGGCGCTGCTGTTTCCCGTGCTCGGTTTTTTCAACATCTACTTTTTCCGCTATTCCTTTGTCGGGGATCACTTCCAGTACCGGACCATCCTCGCCGACAACCCACAGGCCTGGCTCGCGCACAACAATTTCGCCGAATTACTGGAGCAACGCGGCCAGGAGGCGGAGGCGGCAGCGCATTACCAAACCGCCCTGCGCCTGAACCCGAAATTCGCCGAAGCGGCAACCCAACTCCCACCTCAATCCATTTTACATAAGGCAACGAAGGAAACAAGGAGCGCGGACACCTCCGAGTCTTTGTTCCCTTTGTTCTCTTCTGTAAGAATTCCGACCAATCTGGTTCTTTCCTTCGCACCGTTTCGGGTGTTGTTTTTAAGGTGATGCCGATGTCCCCCGAACGATTTGCCACCCCGCGGCGGGCGCGGCTTCTCCTGATTCTGCTCAGCGGAACGACCGGCGCCGTGCTGTCGGCCGCCCCGCTTTCGTTCAACCGCGACATCCGACCCATCCTCTCGGAGAACTGCTTCAAGTGCCACGGCCCGGATGCGAACCAGCGCGAAGCTGAGCTGCGCCTCGACCAGCGCGAGGCCGCCTTGGAGTCGCGCGCCTTCGAGCCCGGCAAACCCGAGGTCAGCGAGATGATCCGCCGGATCTTCACGAATGATCTCGAGGAACAGATGCCGCCGACCGACTCGAACCGCCGGCTCTCCGCCGCGCAAAAGGAAACCCTCAAGCGCTGGGTCGCCGAGGGCGCGAAGTACGAGGCCCATTGGGCGTTCATCCCGCCGGTGCGCCCTCTCCCTCCATCTCCCCCTCCCTCAGTCTCCCCATCCCTCCTTCCCGGCACTAACGCCATTGATGCCTTCGTGCTCGCGCGCCTCACCGCCGAGGGTCTCAAGCCCGCACCGGAGGCCGACCGGCGCACGTTGATCCGGCGGCTGAGCCTCGACCTCACCGGGTTGCCGCCCGCCGCAGCCGACGTCGAAACTTTTGTGCGGAACCGCGATCCCCGGGCTTACGAGCAGCTCGTGAAAAAATATCTCGCCTCGCCCCACTTCGGCGAGCGGCTCGCGATCCCGTGGCTGGATCTGGTGCGTTATGCCGACACCGTCGGCTTCCACAACGATGTGCCGATCCGCGTCTGGCCTTATCGCGACTACGTGATCGACGCGTTCAATCGCAACCTGCCCTTCGATCAGTTCACGCGGGAGCAACTCGCCGGGGATCTGCTGCCGGACTCCACCATCACCCAGCGCGTCGCATCTGGTTACAACCGGCTCCACCGGATCAGCGGCGAGGGCGGAATCCAGGACAAGGAGTATTTCGCCAAATACGCCGCCGACCGCGTCCGCACCACGTCCACTGTCTGGATGGGCACGACCCTCGCCTGCGCCGAGTGCCACGACCACAAATTCGATCCTTTCACGATCAAGGATTTCTACCGGTTCGCCGCGCTCTTCTCCGATCTGAAGGAAAAAGGCGCCTACAACCTGAGCGGCGGCTTCACCCCGGAAAATCTCGCCGAGGAAATGATCTTCTCCTCGCCGGCCCAGCAGCAACAAGTGGAATCGCTCAACGCGGAGATCGCCGCGCTGCGCAAGGAGGTGGAGGCGATCAAGGACGAGGAACTCGCCACCCGTCGCGTCGAATGGGAGGCCGCCACGCTGGCCGCCGCCGAAGCCGGCACCCTCAAGTGGTCCGTGCAGGCTCCCCTCACCGCGGAGTCCCCGCTCGGCACCCCGCTCGCGATCGACGAGGACAAATCGATTATTCCCGGCGGCAAGAATCCGGCGAACGACACCTACGTCGTGACCATCCCCGCCCCGCTCGAGCATGTCACCGCCGTCCGCCTGGAAATCGTCCAGGACCCGCGCTTCCCCGGTGACGAAGTCTCCCGCGGCGGTTCAGCATTTTTCATCTCGGAAATTGAAGTCTTGGGCGCGACCACGCCCACCGCGTCGCCCCGGCCGCTGCGGATCGTCGGCGCGCGCGCGAGCAGCCGCAACGAAGCGGGCTATCCACCGGCCGCCGCCATCGACGGCGATCCCGGCACCTCGCTTTCGTTCGTCCGGAAAGTCGGCGGCGGCGTCGCGCTGCAACTCGCCGAGCCGTTTGCCGGCGGCCCCGAGGCGCGGCTGGTCGTCCGCATCCGTCATTCCGAAAAACATCCGTACCAAAACCTCGGCCGCTTCCGTCTCTCGCTGCACAGCCTGCCAGACCCGGATGCCTCGCCCGAGAGCGTGCCAGACACGGTGCTCGCCGCCCTGAAGCTGCCCGCCGCCAAGCGGCGTCCGGCCCAGGTGAAGGAGATTGCCACTTATTTCCGCGGGATCGCGCCGGAACTCGCCGAGACGCAGCAACGCCTCGCCGCCACGACGCACGCGCGCGACTACCTCGCGCTCACCATCCCCGCGCTGCCGGTCTCAAAGAGCGTCGAGCCGCGGATGATGCGCGTGCAAAAACGGGGCAACTGGATGGATGACAGCGGCGAGACGGTCGAGCCGGGCGTCCCCGGGTTCATGCGACAGGTCGAGCCGGCCACGGGCACGCGCGCGACGCGGCTGGATCTCGCGAACTGGCTCATGGCCGCCGACAATCCGCTGACCGCGCGGACCTTCGTCAACCGGCTGTGGCGAATCTATTTTGGTGCCGGGCTCTCGCGCACGCTCGAGGACCTCGGCTCACAGGGCGACTGGCCGACGCATCCCGAGCTCCTCGACTGGCTGGCGGTGGAGTTTCGCGAGAGCGGCTGGGACGTGAAGCACATGATCGAGTTGATCGTCAACTCGCGCACCTACCGGCAGTCGTCGCAGGTGACGCCGGCGATCGAGGAGCGCGACCCGACGAACAAGTGGCTGGCCCGTCAGACGCGATTCCGGCTCGACGCCGAGCTCGTGCGCGACACCGCGCTGGCAATCAGCGGACTGCTCGTGACGAAAATCGGCGGGGCAAGCGCGAAGCCTTACCAGCCCGAAGGCTATTACGGCGCGCTGAATTTTCCGAAACGAGAGTACGTGCCCGACATCGGTGAAGGCCTCTACCGTCGCGGCGTCTACACCCACTGGCAGCGCACCTTCCTGCATCCGAGCCTCGCGGCCTTCGACGCGCCCGCGCGCGAAGAGTGCACCGCCAACCGGCCCACCTCGAACACCCCGCTGCAGGCGCTCGTGCTGCTCAACGACCCGACGTACGTCGAAGCCGCGCGGGTCTTCGCGCAAAAGATCGCCGCCGAGGGCGGCGCGAACTTCTCGGCCCGGATCGGCTGGGCCTTCGCGCGCGCGTTGGCGCGACCGCCGACGGCCTTGGAAACGCGGCTGCTGGATGAGTTGTTCCGCAAGCAACGGGAACGCTACCGCAACGACGAGCCAGCCGCTCGCGAGCTCACCTCCGTCGGCAGCGCCCGGGCCACCGACAAAATCCCGCCCGCCGAGCTGGCCGCGTGGACTTCCGTCGCCCGGACGATTCTCAACCTGCACGAAACGATCACGCGGAATTGAATGTAGCGCCGGCATCTTGCCGGCCATCCAGGTGATGCCGGCTAGAAGCCGGCGCTACTCCCTCCATCCCTCCTTCTCTCCCTCTCCTCCCCCCATGACCCCTTTCGATCTCCACACCCAAGACGTCACGCGCCGCACGTTCCTCGCGCGCGCGGGCGCCGGCCTTGGCTCGCTGGCGCTGGGCTCGCTCCTGAATCCAAAGCTGTTCGCGGCCGCGAACGCGGCGGCCACCGCCCACGCACCGTGGCGCGGAATCGTCAACCCGCTCCACCACCCGGCGAAGATCAAGCGCGTCATCTACCTTTACCAGGCGGGCGGGCCGTCGCATCTCGAAACGTTCGACTACAAGCCAAAGCTCGCCGCGATGCACGGCCAGGCCATGCCGGAATCGTTCACCGCGGGCCAGCAGATCGCGCAGCTCCAAGGCAAGGAACTGAAGTGCCAGGGGCCGCAGTTCGAATTCCAGCGCTTCGGGAAATCCGGCCAGGAAATCTGTTCGCTCTTTCCCCAGATCGGCAGCGTGGCGGATGACATCTGCATCGTGCGCTCGATGTTCACCGAGCAGATCAACCACGACCCCGCCCACACGTTCATGAACACCGGCTCGATCATCGCGGGCCGTCCGAGCATCGGCTCCTGGCTCACCTACGGACTCGGGTCGGAGACGGAGGATCTGCCGGGCTTCGTCGTGCTGATGTCCGCCGGCAAGGGCGGCCAGATGCAGCCCGTGGCTTCACGCCAGTGGCACAGCGGATTTCTGCCCAGCCGTTTTCAGGGCGTGAAGTTCCAGTCGAAGGGCGATCCGGTGCTCTACCT
>JBKJRG010000748.1:0-5439 GCA_046594805.1 Opitutaceae bacterium
GTCAACCCCCTGTGGCTCTTCGGCCTCTACTTCCTCCAGACCATTGGCGAAATGTGCCTGAGCCCGGTCGGTCTCAGCACCTTTACGAAGCTGTCCCCCACCCGGCTGGTCGGCGCGATGCTGGGAATCTGGTTTCTCGGCGCGGCGTTTGGCAACAAGTTCGCCGGCGTGCTCGCGACCGCCTTCGGCGAAGGCGAAGCTTCTCATCTCGACCAGTTCTTCGGCCAGCAATCGCTGGCGGTGTGCATCATCGCCGTCATCTTCCTGGCGATGGTGCCTTGGGTGCGCCGGCGGATGGGTGGCGTCCGCTGAGTCAGGCCGGTCTCCCCGCCCTTCCGCATGCCCAGCTGGGATAGCGAGCAGTACCTCAAGTTCGCGCGCGAACGCACGCAACCCGCGATCGATCTCGCGATGCGGGTGGAAGTCGCGGCACCGGCCCGCGTGATCGACCTCGGCTGTGGCCCGGGCAACAGCACGAGCGTCGTCGCGCGACGCTGGCCGGAGGCCCACCTCACCGGCCTCGACTACTCGCCGGGCATGCTGGACACGGCGCGCGAAAAATTTCCGCAATGGCACTGGCTCGAAGGCGACATCGCCACGTGGCGCGCCGATCCGCCGTGCAACGTGATTTTTTCCAGTGCCGCGCTGCAGTGGGTGCCCGATCACCGTCGTGAGCTGCCGCGGCTTCTGGCCCAAGTTGCGCCCGGTGGCGCGCTCGCCGTCCAGATGCCCGCCAATTTCGACGCGCCCGCCCACCGGCTGATGCGGGAAGTGGCCGCTTCCTCCACGTGGCGTGCGCATTTTGGTTCCGCCCCACGCGAATGGCACGTTCATCCGCCGGAGTTCTACTACGACGTCCTCACGCCCCACGCCTCGCGCCTCGACCTGTGGACGACGGACTACTTGCATGTGCTGGAGGGCATCGATGGCATCATCGAATGGTATCGCGGCACCGGCCTGCGACCCTGGCTCGATGCCCTGCCCGATGAACCCGCCCGCGCCCGTTTCCTGGGCGCGTATCGGGCGCGGCTCGTGGCCTATTTCTCCGAACGCACTGATGGCCGGGTGCTGTTTCCCTTCCGCCGGCTGTTCTTCGTGGCGTACCGCTGACCCGTAGCGGAACGCGTGAGCGTTTTGTCCGTGCTCCCTGACGAAACGCTCAGGCGTTCCGCTACGCCCTCTTCCGCTGGCCATCCCGCCGCGCCTGCTTCCATGTTCTCCCATGCATTGGACCCTGCTTCTCATCGCCGCCGCGCTCGAAATCGTTTGGGCCGTCGGCCCCAAATACGCCGACGGCTTCACCCGACTCTGGCCGAGTGCCGGCGTCATCGTGGCGATGATCGCGAGCATGGGATTGCTCGCGCTCGCCGCCCGCGGCCTGCCCATTGGCACCGCCTATGCCGTTTGGACGGGAATCGGCGCTGCCGGCACGGCCATCGCCGGCATGATCCTCTTCGGCGAAAGCGCCGCCGTTCCGCGCATCGCCTGCCTTGTTCTCATTGTCGCGGGGGTCGCGGGCCTGAAATTTTTCGGGAAATAGACGCAAACGCTCCTCCCAGTGGCTGCGGCATCCTGCCGCAGATGCAGAGGCGCCGGACGTTCCTTTTCCACTTCACTCTTTGTCCACCGCACTCCGGAGTGGCGCCATGCCAACTCGCGCGTGGTTTCCGACCTTCATCTACAGCGAGCCGCTGCAAAAAACCGGACTCGCGCGGCTCAACGACGACCTCGCGGAAGAGTGTCGCCGGCTGCGCGAGTATGATGCCCCCGGCCGGCGCTGGTCGGAAAAAAACTATCCGGGCGGCTACACGAGCTACGCCTCGATGAACGAGCTCCACCGATTCTCCAGCTCCTTTGCCGCGCTGGAAAAAAAACTGCTCCGCCATGTCCGCGCCTTCGCCCGCACGCTGGACATGGACCTGCGCGGCCGCTCGATCCGCCTCACGGACATCTGGGTGAATATCATGCCGCCCAATGCCGCACACTCGCTGCACCTGCATCCGCTCTCGTTCATCAGCGGCACCTATTATGTGGTCACGCCGCGCGGTTGCCCGGGACTGAAATTCGAGGACCCGCGCCTCGACCGGTTCATGGCGGCGCCGCCGAAAATTCCTGCGGTCCGCCGGGAAAACCGGACGCACGCCACCTATCCCGCCGAAGCGGGCAAGGTCCTCCTTTTCGAGAGCTGGCTCCGGCACGAGGTCGCGGCCAACCGCGTCGATGCGGAACGGATCAGCGTGAGCTTTAATTTCAATTGGGCCTGAGGAATGGGGCCGCGGCGCCCATCCAGCGGGTTGAGATCCACCCGCTCCACCTCGAACAAACGGGTTCCTCCCATGCCCACCGAACGACTCTTCATCGCCTTGACGCTGCCGCCCGCGGTCCGCGACGCACTCGCCGGCCTGGTCAAGCCGCTGCCTGGGGTGAACTGGACTGCGTCGGAGCAAATGCATGTGACCCTCCGTTTCCTCGGAGATGTCTCCATGGCGGCGATCGAGACGATGCTCGACCGTCTCGCCGGCGTCTGCGTCGCGCCGTTCATCTTGCCCGTGGAAGGGCTCGGCACTTTCCCAACGAACCGGCCGCCGCGCATTCTTTGGATTGGCGTCGGCTCGGGCCATCCCCGGCTGTTCCAGCTTCGCCAGCGAGTCGATGATGCCGTGCTGGCGAGCGGGGTGCCGCTGGACGTCCGCACCTTCCACCCCCATGTAACGCTCGCCCGGCTGACGGAAAACGCCGCGCCCGCGGTGATCCACTGGCTGCATGCGCACCGGGAGTTCACCGCGCCGCCGTTTCAGGTCGCGTCCTTTGATCTCTACGTGAGCGAACTGCGGCCGGAGGGAGCGGTGCACACGCTGCGCCAGCGGTTCCCTCTGGCGAATTAACCACGGTTGAGTTTCTTCCCCGCCATGATCGTCATCCGTCGCATGGTCGACCGTCGCCGCGCGTACACGGCGATTCTGCTGCCAGGCGAGGCGCCACGAATTTTTCCGACCAGCGATCAGGAGCACGCGCGCGTCCTGCAGATTTTTATGCAGGATCGGCCCCACGAGGGCATCCATAACGATTTTTCCGAGTACGCGCTCGGGCAGGACACGTTGCCCGTTCCCCGAAAAAACAAAAACCCGCCGCAGGTCATGCGACGGGTTCGAGATTAAGCGAGACCGGACCGTTCAGCGATGGCCACCCGACCGGCGGTATCTGCCATGGCCATCGCCGTGGCCGTTCCCGTGCCCGCGACTATAATCGTGATGCCCCAGCCCATAGTAACGCGGAGCGTAATAAACCGAGTCGTAATCGCAGGAGGATGGATAGTAGCGCGGGCCCGAATCGTAGCCGTAACCGAAGCCGAAGCTAATGACCGGCGCCGGCGGCGCATACACGACGCGAGGCGCGGCGAGAACATACACGACCTGCGGCGCTTGCTGCGCGTACACCACTTGCGGTTGCTGCGAGTATACCACTTGCGGCTGCTGCTCGTACACCGTCGGCGCATTCGGGACCACCACGCTCTGCTGAATGGGCGCGGGTTGGTAAACCACCTGCGGGGCGGGCTGATAGACCGGACCCTGCTGATAGACTGGGGCGGGTTGATAAACCTGGCCCTGCCGGTAAACCTGATCCTGCTGCCGGCCGACGACCGAGCCGACCACGGCACCGGCGACAGCGCCGACTGCGATGCCCTGGGCCCAACGATCGCCGTTGTGACCACCGATCAGACCGCCGGCCACGGCACCCAGGACTGCACCCGTCGTGGTCGAGGGGCGGATCATCTGCGCTTGGGCGGTGCCAAGACCAGCCACGGCGAGCGTGAGCGTAACGACGAGTGTTTTCATTTCGAGAATGAGACGAATGCCGGTATTGGCATATTCAGTCAAATGCTCGGCCCCAAAAAGAAATTTCGCGCTTTCATCGCACGCCAGATGAAGTACTTGCTCCACTGTTGAATAGGCACGGCCCCCGGGCGGCGGGACGGAGCCACTGGCGGGGTTGTCGCCAGTGCCGGATTTCGGGCCAGGTTCACCGACGCCGATAAGCACCTCGTCCTTCTCGGCTGGGTCGCCGAGCGCTACGGGCCGGAATTCGGCGAATTCATCCAAAAGGGTGCGCTCAAACCGCGTTTACCGCAGCCGCGCGAAAAACCACAAAGCCAGCGCCGCCATGCTCGCGTGCGGCAGCCACGCTGCCGCGACCGGATCCATGTAGCCATTGGTAGCGAGGGTCGTGCCGAGGTTGTCCAATACATAATAAAGGAAAAACAGCCCGATCGATTTTGAAACTCCCACCGCTGGGTTCACCCGCACGCCCGAGATCGCAAAAGGAATCGCGATGGCGATGACGATCAAGGGTCCGAGGGTGTTGGCGATAAGGCTGTAATAGCGCACCGCGTAGCGGACCACTTTCGGGCTGTGCTCGATCTCGAGATAGGCAATGAGCGAGCGCAGTTCCTCGAGCAGGAGATCGGTGGGCTTGCGATCAATCAGCAGCATGATGTCCGGATCCTCGCGGTAGTTGGCCGCGAACCAGGTCACAAACGGCTTCGAGCCCGTAATCTCCCCGTTCTCGGGGTTGAAGGTCATCGTCCGGCCATCCTTGAAAACCCAGCCTTGGTTCACGACATCGAACCAGGCGTGGGTCGCGACGATCCGGGTCGCCTCGCGACGTTGCGGATCCAGTTCCGAAACCGACACCCCATACGCCCGGCTCGTGTTCCGGCTGTAGCGGTTGAAAAACCAAAGCCGGCCCGCATTCCGATTGTCGAACGCCACGCTGAAAACGGCCCCAATCCGGTCGGGCCGTTCCCCGCGTTTCGCTTCGCGCTGGAATTCCAGTTCCTCCCGAATCGCCCGGGAACGTTCCACGGACCACGGGACTACCGTCGTGTTGAGCCACGAGGAAACGCCGCAGCACAAAACCCCGACCAGCCAGATCGGCGCCGTCAGCCGAAGGAAGCCCACGCCCGCCGCACGCATCGCCGTGAACTCATTGGCGCGATGCATCCTGCCCAGGGCGTAAAGCAGCGAGACCAGAAGCGCGAGCGGGAGCACGACCGCGAGGAAGCTGGGAATCGTGACGCCAATGTAGATCCAGAGCGTGGCGCCGCGCGCGCCGAGCTCCCGCAACGTCCGAAAATCCTCCAGCAGCACCTGGATCAGCAGCAGACCGCACGTGGCGGCCAGCACCAGCCCGAGGATCTGCAGCCACTCGCGCAGCAGGTGCCGATCGAAGGTGTTCACTCTCCCCATGAAACGAACCGCCGGGGAAAACGGGAAGCCCAATCCCACAAAAAGAATTTCGCGGGGAACCGGAGCAACGCCCGAACGACGGTCTTTCGTTTTGGCCGCGTAAATGTAGGCCAGCTCGCTTGCGAGCGCGGTTTGGCGCGCGCAAGCGCGCTGACCTACGGTAAAGGCGTTTGAACAGCCAAAACGAAAGACC
>JBKJRG010000758.1:0-2520 GCA_046594805.1 Opitutaceae bacterium
AAAATGTCCGTGTTGGACGAGGTTGCAGCGCTGACGCATCCGGTGTTCTTCCTGGTCGAGCCAGGGCGCAGCCAGGCGATCGACGTTTCCACGGGGGAAGTGCGCGCGAGGTTGCAGGGACTTGGTCGCGTGACGGACCATCTCGAGCTGGAAGCGGGATTTACCGCGGCGCTGTCGTCCTCGCGCGCCAGCGTCTACCGGAAGATGGAGGAGTTTCTCAATGTTCGGCTGTACGATTACGCGGTGAAGATTGGTCCGGCGAAGGAGGTCGAATGAAACGGGGCGCCTGGGCAACGGGGTTCGTGCTCGCCTGGCAGGCGGCCACGTGGAGCAGCCCGGTGCAGGCGGCCGACCCTGCGCGGGCGACCGGCGCGCCGGTGGAACTCCCCCCGATGATGGTCGAGGAATCGACCGCCAGCGCACCGTGGCTCTACGTTCACGCCGGCGGCACCGAGTTTCTGTCGCGGTGCTCGGCCTCCACGACGCGACAGTTTGTGGAGGGATGGCTTACTCAGATGCAACTCGTGCAGACGCTCGTGCCGGAGGGGTTTCTGGCGCGGATGGACGTGCCGGCGATTTTTGTCCTCTACACCCAGGACCTCAAGCAGACCGTGAGCGCGGAAATCCAGCGTGAGTTGCAGGGGGGCGACAACCCGCGGCGCCCCGGCGAGCCGCCCCGCGAGAACCGCATCAGCATCGCGCCCAACATGCGGCTCAGCGACCGCGACATGCAGGCATCGATCGTCTACATCGACGAAGCCCTGTTCGACGCCGCCGGCTTGAGCGTCGCCCCCGCCCACGTGCGTTTTCTGTTGCAGGGTCGGGTGCCGGACCTGCCGCCGTGGCTGGTGGAAGGCATGGTGCGCGCGTGGCGTGGAGCGGATTTCGTGATGGAGCCCATCACGCTCCGCCCGCTGGTCTGGAACAACTCGGCGGAAAGCGACGCGCTCGTGCAGGACGCGGCATCTCCCCGGGCGCTGCTGCCGGCCAATGAACTTTTTGCGACCGGCGTGATGCGCGGGACGGAAAGCCGGCATCCCCGGCGCGTGGCGACCAGGGCGTCTGCGCAGGAACTGTTTTGCCGGTGGGCGATCGTTTTTGGTGGCACGACGCGGGCGGCATTCTGGAAATTCGCCGCGCGGGCGGCGGAGATTCCGGTCACCGAGGAGATGTTCGAGGCGCATTTCGGCTTCGATTTTTCCGAGCTGCGGGACCGGCTCAGCGATTATGTGCCGAAGGCCGTGGAGGAGACGGCGTGGATCGATCCGGGGAAACTGCCACCTTTGCCGCGCTTCGAAGTGGAACGCGCCACGCCCAATGAAATCGCCCGCGTCCGCGGCGAATGGGAGCGCCTCGCGATCGGACATGTCCAGCGCCGCCTGCCGCAGGTGCGCGAACCGTACATCGCGCAGGCGCGTCGCACCCTACGCCGGGCCTTCGACGCTGGCGATCGCGATCCGCGGTTGCTGGCGACGATGGGGCTCTGCGAAATCGACGCGGGCCACGAACGCGGCGCGCGCGAATTTCTCGAGCCGGCAACCGCCGCGGGCGTGGTCAGGCCGCGCGCCCACCACGAGCTCGCCCGGCTCCGCTTCGCCGAGTTGCGCCGCGGAGTGCCGGACACAAAATTGTTTTCGTTCACCGAGCTGGCGCCGGTCTTCGAGCCGCTGCGGCGGGCGCTGACGCAGTCCCCGCCGCTGGCCGAGGTTTACGTCTTGCTGGCGGAGGCATGGGAGCGCTGCGAAGCGCCCCCGAACACGGCGGAGTTTGCGGAGCTGGCGACGGGCGCGCGAAACTTCGGCCGTCGGCCGTCGGTGGGCTTGCGCCTTGCCCTCGCCCTGGCGCGGCACGGGAAAAAAGCCGAAGCCGTGGCGGTGCTCGACGCCAGCGCCGGCGAAGTCGCGGATGAAAGCACGCGGGCAGGCATCGCTCGGTTGCGGGCAGACCTCGCCGCGGCGCGCCCTTAAGCCGTTTCATAATCGGCGTAGGGCTTGCGGGCGGGTCTCCAAGGAGCGTCGCTTTCACGCGCTCAGGCTTCAATAAGTGCGCGTCGAAAATGACGGGTCCCGGGTAGGGCGGGAGCGCTGGGCTCGCGTCCACCTTGGAGTCGCGGAAACCCGGGGGGCAACTCCATCCCGTTGTCCGGCTGGTAACTGCTCCAAAAGAGGCGAGCTGTGAGTATGAGGCTTCGATGCCGAGGCCGAAAAAATGTTTTTGCGTGAAGGCGGCAATGCTGGTCACGTAGACCCGCGATCTGTTCGGAGGAGTGGCTGAGTGGTTTAAGGCATCCGACTTGAAATCGGACGACCCGCAAGGGTCCGGGGGTTCGAATCCCTCCTCCTCCGCCAGCCTCCGCCAGCCTCCGCCGAGCCTACGGCTGGCAGGCCATCTATTGGATTCCTAACCTTGTTCTGGGCGGAGGCTGCCCTCCGTAGGCTTGGCGAAGGAGGGCATTGAACGTGCGAACTGGGGGCAACCACTGGCAGGCGCGCCTTACGGGCGCTCGTCTACCATTTTTCG
>JBKJRG010000911.1:0-3510 GCA_046594805.1 Opitutaceae bacterium
CGCGTCACGACGAAGGCCGCGGTCACATCGACGGCCACGTTGCCGTTCTCGACGATCGAGGCCTTCAGCTTCAGCTTCGCCTTGCCGTAGCGGCCGAGCGCTTCCTTGAATTCCGCGATCACCGCCTGGGCCGGTCGCTCGCAAATCGCCCGCAGGTCGCCGATCACCGGGCGACGATAGGCCGCGCGGCTTTCCTTCACCACGATGCGCCACTCCGTTTTCTCGGCGCCCTTTTCATTCTTCATCAACTCCCAGACGACGCCGTAGCCGGCCAGCGTGGCGAGCGAAACGAGGCTGCCGCCAAATGCGGTGTTGAGCGAATTCTTGTTCTGCTCCTTCGGTGCGCGCAGCACCAGCGATCGGTCGTCGCTGACCTCCACGCCGACTCCCATCGCCTTGGCGAGAGGAATCATCTCGTGGAGAAACAGCTCGAGCGCTGGTACCTTGACCGATTTCATTCGGCGCAAGTTGGAGGGTTTTTTGGAGCGCGTCAAAGACTCTGCAGCCGAAGTGGCTTTGTAAAAAAGGCTCGGTTCGCACCGCCCTTCCGGCTGCCTCCTCGGGTTTTGGCACCTGAAAACCGACGGGAGCTGAGTTCGGGGCTTTCCCAGCCTTTTCGGACGAACGATCGACCTGAATAAGTCGGCTTAAGTCGTTTGTCGGCGCCGGAGGGGCTTCCAACCGGCGCAACGGCTGTTGCGGCGTCGCCCTCCTTTGCCTGTCCTAGCCCTGCCTATGCCGAAGAATCCTAACATCCGCCGCTGGTTTCTTTGGTGCGGATGCGCCGCGGGTTTGGCCGTGGTTTTATTCACGCCCCGCGACACTACTCCGCCGGTCGCGGCGCCGCGCGCAGCCCCCTTGGAGTATGCCGAGCCGGGATCAAAAACCCCTTCCCGCGCATTGCTCCCGTTCGCCGAGCCTGCTTCGGTGCGTTTCGAGCGAAATGCGCTCTTTGCGTTCGTTCAGCCCGCCAATGCGGCTGCACTCGACGCCGCGCTGCCGGCGCCAGCCCGTTCCATTCAGTACGTTCGGCTTAACTTGGAGTTCATCGCCGGCAAGCAATCGCCTTTCTGGCAGGCGCCCGGGGCCGGGCATATCGTCCTCCCTCTCCCCGACGGCTCCGCGCTGCGGGTGGTGATCGACTCGAGTGAAATGCTCGGCGCGGATCGGTTCACCAGCACCGGCCGGGTCGAGGGGCGGCCGGGAAGCAGGGCGGTGTTCGCCTATCACGCGGGATTCCTCCACGGGTCGATCGAGGAACCGGGCGGACGAAGCTTTGCGCTGCGCGCCGCGACGGCGGATGTTGCCCAGTTCTACCAGGTTGATCCTGCCCTCGTACCCCCGTGCGGCGGCGCCCTGCGGCCGGACCCCGCGTTGCTCGCGAGCGCGGAACAGCGGGCCCGGGCCGCGAGCAACTTTGACGGGCCCCTTCAGCCGGTTGCGCCAAACTCCGCGGCCGCGCCCAATCCCCAGCGGGCCGAGGTGCATGTCATGATGGTGTACACCCAGGCGGTGTTGCCGACGCTGACGGGCAGCGCCCGCACCGCCGCGCTGCAGAGCGCCTTCGATGCCACGATTGCCCGGACCAATGCGGTGTTCGATGCGAGCCTGATCACCGCCCGGCTGAAGCTGGTGAAAATCGTGGAGACGCAGTACGACGAGAACGTCAGCGCCGCGAACGCAGTGCAGGATGAAGCGCTCACCGCTGTCTCTAAAACCGACGATGCCAGGATGGACGAGATTCATGCCATCCGCGATCAGGTGGGAGCGGACATCGTGTGCCTCGCGCTAGATCGGTCCGACGCGTTGAGCATCGGCCTCAGTTTCCTGCTCGATACGCCGAATCACCGCGCGAATCCGCTCTTCGCCTTTTCCGTCGTCCAGTACTCGAACGTCGCCGGCACCAACGTGGTCCCGCACGAATTCGGCCACCTCTTTGGCTGCGCGCACGACCGCGAAAATGCAGTGAGCGGACAGGGCGCCTATCCCTACAGCTATGGCTACCGCTTTCTCGGCCGCGATGCCGTGCAGTACCGCGACATCATGTCCTATCGGCCGGGCGCCGAGCTGGGATATTTTTCCAACCCGAATGTCGTGCTCCCCTTCCCGATCAGCGCACCGATCGGCATCGCCGCCGGGCGGCCGGGCGAGGCGGACACCGCCCGCACGATCGAGCAGAGCGCTTTCGCCGTGGCGAACTACCGCCTGCAAACCCAGTCGGCGGCCAATGCCGGCATCCTGGTCAACGTCGCCACGCGCGCCTTCGTCGGCCCGGGCAACCAGATCCTGATCGGCGGCTTCGTGGTCGCGGGCACGCAGCCGAAACGGATGCTCGTGCGCGCCGCCGGCCCCGCCCTGGCGGGCTTCGGCGTGACCAACGCCCTCGCCGATCCGTTGCTCCGCATTTTTTCGGGTCCGGGGAAAATCTTTGAAAACGACAATTGGAGCGCGCCCGCGTCTGACGCCCCCGCCACGGCCGGCGAGATCGCCCTCACCGCCGCGGAAGTGGGAGCGTTTCCTTTCGTGCCGGGCAGTCGCGACGCCGCGGTGCTCGTGACACTCGCGCCCGGCCCGTACACCGCCCTCGTCGATGGCGCGGGGGGCACGGCGGGTTCCGCGCTGATCGAGGCCTATGAAGTGGGGCGAAATGCCAGCCGGATCATCAACCTGGCTACGCGCGGTTACGCGGACAACGCCGGGAAGGAACTCGTTGGCGGATTCGTGGTGCGGGCCGACGTGGGGACGACGAAGCGAATCCTGATCCGCGTGCTGGGGCCCACGCTCGAACTGGCGCCCTTCAACGTGGCCGGTGCCCTCTTCGATCCTTTCATGGAACTGCGCGGTGCGAGCGGCGAGCTCCTGCTGGAAAACGATGATTGGAGCAGCGGGGCCGCGGTGGTCGCGGGAGAGCGCGATGACTTCAAGCCGCGGGTCATTTACTACAATGAGCAGGCAATCGCCGCCACCGGCTTCGCGCCCCGGAATCGCCGCGAGCCGTGCGTGCTGGTCGATTTGCCTCCCGGCAATTTCACCGTCGTGGTGAAGCCCTTCGAGTTTCGCGCTAGCGATCCGGACTCCGACCAACCCGCGCGTCCGGGCGTAGGGCTCGTGGAAATCTACGAAATCAACCGCTAGCCTGAGGTAGCGCAGGCGTCCCGCCTGCTCATGCAGACCGGGAAGCAGGAAGCCAGGAAACCAGGAAAATGAGCTCAGCCTCCTGGCTTCCTGCTTCACTTTGTCTGAATTCCCCGCCTCCGTCGCGCCGCCCCGGTGCGTGTTTCGGGAATTCCCCGAAGCTGCTGACACACATTCCGATTGCGCTGGCCGGAATTCGCGGAACCTTCATCGGCGTCTAGCGCGAACACGATCGCGACCGGACATTGCAACCATCACCCCCCGTCTCGGACCCGAGGCTTGATCGCCATGCGAAAAGCACCCTTGTCCCCCGCCGCTTGCCCGCCGGATTTCCGACCCTGGGAAATCACCGAGCCGGCATGAAGAGCATTCTCG